>CAZCNI010000198.1:0-4668 GCA_964499765.1 uncultured Polyangiaceae bacterium | reverse complement strand
GCGTCCACGACCAATACTTGTTCGCCCGTTCCAGGGGGCACGATGCGATTGCGACTCTCCCAATTGATGCGACGGTAACGCCCTTCTCCAGGTTCCCCGCAGAGGGGACAAGCATCAAATAGACGCACAAGGGTTTCATCCAGCACTTGCAGAACGGTGCAACGGCGCTTGTTACCGGTGTCAAAACGTCGATCAGTCAGCAACGACAGGGCTTCAATGGCCGTAGCTCTGCCGGTAGCCGCGTCGGCTGCAGCAACCATACGCTCACAGAACTCGCGCAGGCCTGCAGCAGGCCAAATGGGGATCTGCTTGACGGCATAGTCAAACAACGCCTCGGCATTGCCTGTTTTGAGCCATTGACCAAGATCAGTAGTGACTTCAATGGTGCGCCCTGGTTTTGCCTGGTCGCAGCGAATGCCACCGCTCTCCACGGTCACGGGGCGACCGAATTTGTCCGAGCAGGTGAGCTGCTTCTTTCCGTTATTTCCGGTAACCGTGAAGATGAACGCTCCGCCATCGGTGTGGCTACCACCACGAGCGTTCCAATATTTGTCAGCGACTGGGCAGAAGCGCGGATCCTCGCGCGCGAGGCTTCGCAGCGTCGCATCGATTGCCTGCTTTTCTGAGCAAATGAGACCGATTTGCACGTCCCCGCTATCAGAAAGAGCAAAAACCTGCGGCCGCAACATAGCGGTGTCGGTGATGCCCATCAATTGCAGTCGATTTTGCTCTTTCTGGCTCCGTGCGATGATGAAGAACCAGGGACCGTCCGGTGACGCATGGATATGCGTTGCTTGAATCTGCCGGTAGATGCGCTGCTTTTCGGGCGGTAGTTGGTCGAAATCGAGTTCCGTTGTGGGCGCCAAAGCTTCGATAATGTACTCGAGCGGGTACTTGTAGACGCGGTCCCACAGATCGAATAGTTGCACTGACACCTCGGTGTCGGTGAGAAACTGCTGGCGTATGTTGCGTTGACGCAGGTATTCGCTAACCGAATGGTAGTTCGCGAAATCCCCGTTGTGTACCAACGCCTCATTCATACCAACGAAGGGGTGGGCACCACCGGGGTGCCAAACGCGACCCTTGGTCGGATAGCGCTGGTGAGCAATCCACACGTGCGCATTGAAGTCCTGCAGCTCGTAATATTCGACGTTTTGCTCGGCGTACCCAACCATCTTGAACACGAGCAGGTCGCGACTGTGTGACAGCACGAATGCACGTTTTTCACCGAGCGATGCGTAGAATGTGTCGTTCAGGGCAAAGGAATTGCGCCACATGAACTCGTCTTCGAGGTCACGGGCTGGCATTGCTGTCAGCCCGTTGGTCTCGGCAAATTGCTTCAGCACGTCGGGCTTGACCCGCACCGCGTAGCGATGAACATCTGGGGGCCGCACGTCGAGCCCCGCCAGATCCCGGTAGTCGTCGATGTGCGGCTGGCGCGTCGAGACGGCAATGTCGAAGTGCGGCAAAACGTACTGACGCTCTACCTCGGCATGCGCCTTTTCGTCGAGCAGCGCGATCTGCAGCAGGTAATGCGAATTGAGCAACTCCTGGGACAAGCCTAATTGCTCAGGGACAAGCCCTGCCGCCGCAATGCCACCGCCCTTGCCGTTGCCACGGTTCTGCATCTGCACCGATGGCTCGTAGATGAACTTGCCGCGCACCGGGATCGAGCAGGCAAAACCGGTAACTCCACAGCCACCTTCATCGGCAGTCTTGGCAACAGCCGGGTCGAAATCACCGCGATACACGCTGGAACGCGTCGCCAGCAGACGCTCAGCAGAACTATTCATTGGTACGCCTGTTCGTCGGCCAAGTAGTAAAGCAAGTCACTGCGGCCACGAAGTGACTTGACGCTGGGCAGGCCCAGTCGCACCAGAATATCGACCATCTGTTCGCGCCATGCACTGAACAGGTTGATGAGCCGCTGGGTCGCCCATTCAAGACTCATCTGCATCATGAGTTCAGGATCCGTGCTGGCGATGCCCCGCGGACAGCCGCGGCCACTCTCGCAGCAGGCGCAACGCACGCAACCGAGCGCCACCATCTCAGCCGTACCAACGACAACGCCGTCAGCGCCCAAGGCGATGGCTTTCATGACGTCGCTGGCATTTCTCGCGCCGCCGCTGACGATCAGTGTTACCGAATCGCGAATTCCTTCGGCCTTGAGGAACTTGTGCACCTTGGCAATCGCGTACTCGATCGGCATGGCGATGTTCTTCTTGGCTATGTCGGGCGCCGCACCGGTACCGCCGTAACTGCCGTCCAGGTGAATGATGTGCGCGCCAGCGTAGTAGCTCCCAACGGCAACCATGTCCACGTCCGTGGGCGTGGACACTTTGACTGACACCAATGCGCGAGGGTTGACCTGCTTGATCCAATCGAGATGTTTCTTATGGTCCTCGACGCTATACACGCTGTGAAACGGGAACGGCGAGAACAGAGCGTTTCCAGCTACCGCCTCGCGCATACGTGCCACAGCGGGGGTATTCTTGTCACCTAACAGATGGCCACCTAAGCCAGGCTTTGCGCCTTGGGCATACTTGAACTCGACGATGCGCACTCTTTGGATGGTATCTTCACGGACGCCGAACAAGCCTGTTGCCACCTGAGTGATGACGTGGTCGTCATAGGGCTTGAGGCGATCGTGGTACCCGCCTTCACCGGTACAGGTGAAGGTATTCCAAGCCTTAGCCGTGCGGGCCTTGCCGAGTATTGTGTGAATGCTGACCGAACCAAACGACATACCGCCACCGTACACGGGCAGATCAATGTGCACCTGCGGTCGGCCATCACCGCGATGGTTGAGCTCAAGCCCAGTATCTACGGTCTTTGGATCAATTTTGGTTGGGGGCTTAGCGGGGAACTCGAAGCGAATCTTGTCGAACCCGCCACCTGAATCGCCGTGTTCGCATTCGAGCACTGGGGGAGAGTGGCCGGTCTCAGCCATATGCCAAGTCGAGAGAATCAAGTCGGCAGTCCAGCGTGAATCGCCCATGCATTCGACCGTCGGATTCTTGAACATCGCCAGCGCCTGTTTGGGGCACTTATCGATGCAGTAATGTTCGGTCGTAGCACAGCTGGGACCCACGCACAGGTGGTCCTTGGGGCGCAGCGTGAACGCATAGCCTTCGGGTTTGACGTGCACGCCGTGCGGGCAAAGTTCGACGCACTTGCCACAGGAAGCGCAGTCTGGTGAACGCCTCACCTGGTATTTGCCGAGTGCGTTACGATACCGATCCGGCGCCGGGCGCACCACGCGCTCGATATTCTCCTGCGGATGCCCGCTCAGACCCAGGCCGTCGCCTTCGGTGTTCGCGTCCACATTCAGCCGCATTTCTTCAGTGTTGCTTGCGGACAAGGTCACCAAATGCCTCCCGTTCGATATCTTCCATGAAGATTGCGCGTCCAACTTCCCCGCGCAGCCGCCTGACTTCACGGATACCCATTGCGCCAAGCACTTCTATGAGCTGCGAGTGCCAGGCACCGAGCAAGTTGATGATCCGCTGGGCGGCGTACGCTCCATCGCAGCTCTCGATCTCTGCGGGGCATTGCTCGTGGTGGGCACTGCGCTCAGCTCCTTGACACACATGACAGCCAAGAGCCACTAGGACGGCGGTATCTACTGCCACCAGATCAGCACCGCAGATGATTGCCTTGGCCATGTGCTCTGGCAATGCGATGCCTCCACCCACAATCAGGGTGACTTCGTCGCGTAAGCCGGCTTTCACCAGGCCGCCATGCACTTCACGCATCACGTCTTTGATGTGCCGAGCAGGCTTCACTCCTGGTTCGCGGCCATGAAGATCGGCGCACAAATGGAATACTTTGATGCCCTGCTTCGCACACTCGATGATGCGTGTACTGCATGCAGCCTGCATGGGCAGACGCAATGCCACGATGAGAGCTGGATGCTTCCGGCTCACATGCGTCGCTAGCGTCAGCGCGAGTGGTCCTTCCTGGATTTCCACCATGCGTACCTTTGCGAGTACGCTGTCCTGCGCATCCGCTTGGCTCCCGATTAGCGGCACCGCACAAAAGAGCTGATCACTTGGTACGCCAGCGAGATCGCTCGCCTTGACAACCGCAAGTGTCTGCAGCGCGGTGGCGGCCACGAGTCGGGCCTGACCGAGGGCGCGGTCGTCCATTTTCCACGGAGGCAAGTCGATAACTACCGGGAGTGGGAGCTCGATCAGATGTGCAAAGTCACCTACGATCTCGCCTTTCGGTCCAAACTTGAGCCGCATGGGCTTCGACCCGATGTCAACACTCGTACTGATATACTCACGACCGTGAATTCCGTCGCGCGTCGGACGAACAATCTCTGACATATCCGTCCAGATTGAGTCAAATCCGGGACCGTGAAAACGGCCGCGGTATCCAGCGCCAGAAACGGGAATGCGACCGGTGTCGGCCTGCGTCCACGTCGTATCCAGGATGTCGGGCTTCCAGTAGTCATCGCCGAGGCTTAGGTACTCGGGGTTTACTCCAAGCCCAAGTAACCCTTTGGTGCACCCCTGCACACACGAGAAACAGGCGCGGCATTGATATGAGGGTTGAATCGAAGAATTGGGATCCCGGTTGTGCGCAGTTTCCTTTCGGTAGGTATCGTATAGGCAACGCGGTTTGACACAGTTGGTGCACCGCGAGCAATCCTCTCGCAGATCG
>CAZCNI010000197.1:0-4701 GCA_964499765.1 uncultured Polyangiaceae bacterium | reverse complement strand
GGCCAAGGTGTAGATCTGTACGCCATCAGCGTCCAAAACGAACCGGACTATGGATCACAGGCGGGATGGGGCTCATGGAGCGCGGCCGCATGCCATGACTTCGTTCTGAACTACGGCGCGTCGATTACGACAAAGCTGATGAGCTGCGAATCATACAGCTACAACAAGAGCTATTACGATGCAATCCTGAACGACTCCGCGGCGCTCGCCAACGTCGGCGTATTCGGCACACACCTTTACGGCACTGCCGTGAGTGCCTATGCCTACCCGAATTTCGTGTCCAAGGGTGCTGGCAAAGAGATGTGGATGACCGAACATTATACGGATAGCACGACGGACGCCAATTCGTGGCCCAATGCCTTGGGTGTTGCATCAGAGATGCACAATGTCATGGTGACAGGCCAGATGAGCGCATACGTTTTTTGGCCTATTAAGCGGAGCTATGGGCCCATCAATAGCGGGGCGGTCACCAAGCGGGGTGGTTGCATGGGGCAGTGGTCCAAATTCGTCCGCCCGGGTTTCTATCGGGTTGACGCCACTGCAAGTCCGGCGTCCGGGGTGTCTCTTTCGGCATACAAGAGTGATACGTCCGTCGTCGTTATTGCCGTAAACACGAACAATTCGGCGAGTACACTCTCTATCTCGATTGCTGGCTCGTCATTGACTTCGTTTGCCAAGTACACGACATCTTCCAGCAAGACCCTGGCCAGCGACAGTACGGTCACCGCCTCCAATGGTTCAATGTCTGTGTCTTTGGATGCGTCGAGCGTTACGTCGCTGGTTGGCTCGGGCAGTACCGGCACCGCTGGAGCCTCCGGCACTGGTGGCGCCTCGAGCAACGGCGGGGCCACGGGCGCTGGCGGCTCTACGAACATTGCGAGTACTGGTACTGGTGGTTCCAAGGCGACGACCGGTGGATTTACAAGCACCGGTGGAGCTGACAGCGCAGCTGGCACGAAGTCCACGGGTGGTGCGCCGGGCATCGGCGGTGCAAACGCCACGGGCGGCGCGTTGGGTTCTGGCGGTTCAAAATCTGCGGGTGGCGCTAATGCGGGTGGTTTCACAAGCGCGTCGGGCGGCAAGGTCTCGACCGGCGGAGTCGCAGGCATTGGTGGCAATGAGACTGGAGGAATGCCCGGCGCAGGCGGCCGCGGGCCAGCCGCGGGTGGCGATGCGCCTGCAACCGGTGGGTTCACGGCTGCGGTTAGCGACACGAATCCTTCGCAAGCAAATACGAGTGTGACAAACCAAGGTCAGACGTCCACCGATTCAGGTGGCTGCAGTTGCCGCATGAATCGCGAACGCTCCAGTTCGCAGCCACTCGCGCTCCTGGGTATGCTCGGCGCGTTCGCACTGGGCTCGCTCAGGCGACGAAAGAATTCCGGGCGTTGAGGCCTCGCGCTCATGAGCGTTGCCCAATGATTCATTGGAACCTTTCAGGTGGCGTCGTTCACCGTAACATGCTGCTCCCCTTCATCGACGCTCTCAAGGTTCCGAACGTCTCGCTAACGGTGCACGACGGCTTCTCGGGACTTTCCTGGTCCGGTGGGCGCGAGTATGGCAGCACGATAGAAGCCACCGTGCTTGACGATGTGATCGAGCAGTACCGGCGGCGTGGCGTCGGGTTCAACCTGCTCTTCTCGAATCACCTGCTGCGTGCGGACGACCTCGGGAACGAATACGGCAACCTGCTCTTGGAGAAGTTCCACGATGAGCACAACGGTGTCGTCGTGTGCGACGGAGTGCTCGCCGACTACGTGCGCGCGCGTTACCCAAAGTACCGGCTGATTCGCTCCGTTATCAACGCTTATCTGGACGAAGTCATTGACCGTCGTCCCGACGCGATAGTGCGTTACTTTCAAGAGAAGGTGCAGCACTACGATTGCGTCGTAGTTCCCTCTGAGCTCAACCTGCGCTTTGACGTACTCGACAAGCTCGATAAGGCGAAGCTCGAGTTCCTCGTCAACAACAACTGCTTCTGGCACTGCCCGTACGTCATCAAGCACTACACGCTGATCGCGCGTGGTTACCAGTCAGTCGGCGGCCTGCCGACTCGAGTCTGTATGGCGCAGGCGGCTGCCAGGGGCGTTGAGAGTGATCGCTTTCTCAGTCACCTGAGCAAGTACAATGCTGTGCTCAATGAAGCCGGAAAGCCCGTCAAGAAGTTCAAGTTCGGGCAGCGGATCACCCTAAAAAGGTCGTGGCTGAAACCTGAGGACGTCGCGCTCATGCAGCGCAAAGGCTGTATGAACCTCAAGTTGCAAGGGCGTGACTCTGCTCCGGGCGATTACGCGGAGACGCTGCGTCTCATGGTGGTAGAGTACGACGCTTGACGGTCCAGAAGGGGCCGTCATGGCAGCCCAAACTAGCCATACAACCGCCGCCCACAGCGCTGTACGCCCGCTGTACGGCGCGTACAGCGGTAACGGACGGCGGCTCATTGGGCTCTGACGGTGTGTCACAGTGAACGAGAGTCCCCCACAGGGACCCGCGGGGTCGCACACACCTCGCCACAGCTGGCACGCTCACTATCGTTCGAACGCAAGTAGGAACGACCTACGTTCTACGTTCGGTGCTTTCGCCGAATCCCGCCAGAGCAGTTGGCGCCAATGACCCAATGGCAGGACAGACGACCGGTACTTGCTAACACAACCAGTTGGTCGGTAGTCCCGCCCGCAACGAATCTTGTTGGAACCGCGTACAAAAGACCGATAGAGTCACTGTCATACTTTTTGACATTTTATGGTCGTGCAGCGCGACGGTTATCAGGATCGATGAGACTAAATACTATTCGTCGCCAGGTCGAATTTCGAAACAGCTGAACATGTCCCAAAGTACGAATTTCGATTCTCAAGCAAAGTCAAACGTACTGGTCATTGACGACTCGGAAATCGCGCGATCTCACATTTCGGGTATCTTGAGCGATGCCAATTACGTTGTCTTCGAACAACCATCGGCCATCGGTGCCACACGAGCAATACGAGAACACTCAGTTTCGGCGGTTGTCGTCGACGTGAGTATGCCAGGACTGTCGGGTGACAAGTTGGTTGGTGTGCTCAGAAAGAATCAGCGGCTCGACGGTTTGGTCGTCATCGTCGTTACCGGAAAGACCCAAGACGAACTCTCGGGAATGTGCGAACTGGCCACTGCAGACGCAGTGCTGTTCAAAGACCAATTGGAGACCAGCCTGGTCAAGACGTTGTCTCGTCTCTTGCGAGTCTCGTCCTATCGCCCCAGCGGTACGATGCACGCACAAGGCGTAATGGTGCGAGCTGCACGTGCGCCATCCTCGGGCAATCGTTAGCCCTCGATGCCTACCGCCATGGTTGAGCCTCATCTCATGATTACCGTCCAATCGCTGCGATTGCTTTTGCTGGCAAGGTGCGTCCGCGAGGTCCTGGGCACCAAAGAGTGGTTCCCAATCCCTGGAGCGCGACAAGAAATTCCGGGTGTGATCGGCTGGGGTCATCGCGCTGTGGCAATGCTGGACCTCGCTCGCCTCGTGCCTGATTTGCGCCCCTTGCAGGTCGGGGAACAGCGCTCACGTTTACTCGTATTGCAGGTCGGCGAGAGTCGGTTAGCGGTACCCGCTGACAGCGTCAGTTCGATCATCGATATCGACACGGACGCCATACATCCCCGCTCGGTGACAGCGTTTCCGTATAGCCCCAGTGAAGTGCGCATTGGCGATGAAGTGCTGCCGTTGTTCGAGCCCGCCCTAATACTTGAGAGCGCGGTGGGCGCGTGACGGTGTCTGCTGCCCTGTTCGACAGTACCTTCAGGTCGGAATGTGCGGGTGCTGGAACCCTGCTGGTGTTTGACGCCGCACCCGTCAAATGGTCCCTGCCTGCGACACGAGTCTTGTCGATCACCACCGCCGCGAACTGGCCACATCGAGCGTCGAGTCTCGACCTTCTTTTGGGCGGCGAGTGCCTGGACCAAGGCGTGCACGTGGTGGTCCTTCAATCTTCGTTTGGAGACTGCGCCTTTAGCACTCACTACATTCTTCACTTGCAGACATTCGAACCGACCAGCTTCTTGCCGTTGCCCCCCTTGGTCTTCGAAGACTCGGAAAACCACCCGATGCGTTATGTCATCTTTCAGAATGAATCGGGTCCCGTTATTGTGCTCGATGTCGACAGACTGTATCAAATGGCGAACATAGCAGCGGTAGGTAGCCATCCCACCTGATTATCGGAGAACTCACTCGTGAAAGCACTTCAATTGACCAAGCGTGTGACGAAGGGACTCACGGCACTCGACGTACTCACAACCGCCGGGGTCGTTGCGCTATTCACGCAGGTGATGGGCTCGCTCGATTATCGGGTCTTGGCGCTATGGGCCATTCTCACCCTCGCGAGGCTGTTCATTCTGTTTCGAGAAACGAAGGCGCACCTGGGCCCCAGCGAACATTCGACCGAACCCGAGGCGGACGATCGAGAGGTCTCCTCGAGTCAGTTGACAACGGAGTTGCGCGCCGCCGACCGGCAGCTGCAAGCGGCGCCGCTCAGGCTGGCGCTCTTCGCAGCTGGCTCGTGGATGATGTGTACAATCATCGCTCCAGCTTCCGTTTGGTTTTTGTCGAATGCTGAATTCCAAAAGTCTCGGTATCTGGCAGCAGGTCTGATTGTCTGCGGGCTTGGTCTCGGGGTTTTCGCGCTTGCACTGCCGTTCGTCGACGGGGTCGTGCTCGAGGCCGCC
>CAZCNI010000196.1:0-4706 GCA_964499765.1 uncultured Polyangiaceae bacterium | reverse complement strand
GGGAGCGCACCTTGCCGCGGACACCAATCACCCATTCGCCGCGGATGGCCTCTGCCATCTGGTGGGCATCTGCAGAAAGGTCGGGATCGAACACGATCTGCGTAACGCCTCTTCGATCGCGCATGTCGATGAAGATGATGGACCCGTGGTCCCGTCGGTTCGCTACCCATCCAAACAGCACGACCTCGCGATCGATATCTGTTGCGCGTAGGCCGCCGCAATCATGGGTGCGTTGGAGCTCATCGATGAATCGCGCCACGGAAAAGTCCTTTCAGTTCAGTCGAACGGAGCGGGCTTCTAGCGCGCCGGGCTGTTTTACTCAACCGTACCCGAAGCTGGCGGCAAATACCGGCCATTTGACGGGACGTTTTTGGTGGAGTCGTGCATTTGTGCGCCCCAAGTGCCGCCCGCTGGGCGGGCCTGCGCCCCGTCCATGACTCTTGACGCCCATGCGCGACCGGACGTATTTGGAGTGGGGTGGTTGCAAAGAGGAGATGGGATATGTCTTCCGACTACGAGAGCTTCTGGCAATTCGAGCGCTACGCAGTGGTTGGCTGTGCTGCGAAACGCGCTTTCCCGCGGCTGACCTATGGTGGTCTCAAAAAGAACGGCAAGGTCGTGTACGCCGTAGACGCGAGTGCCAGTCACGTGGATCAAGACCCGACGTACCCAGACTTCGCAAGTCTACCGGGGTCCATTGACGCAGTCGTTCTTGAACTACCAAAAGAAGATACTCCGGCATGGCTCGAAAGAGCCGCCGACCTGGGTGTAAAGGACATTTGGCTGCACATGAACACGGATTCGCCCGCTGCTCTCGCCGTAGCTGCCAAAAGGGGACTGCGCATTCGCAAAGGCACCTGCGCCGTCATGTACCTTGAGCACGGCTTCTCTCCGCACAAAGTACACAGCTGGATTATGAAGCTGCTCAAGAAATACTGAACCAAGTCGGCTCGGCTTGAGGTTCGTTTGCGGCCGCCGTCATTTCTGCGGAGCGGACCGTTGAGACCCCAGTTCTGCGGCAGCCATAAATTCTCGATTTTTGGCCACTTGCGCCGCCTATTCAAACAAAAACAACGCCAAGTGTTTGCGTTTGCTTGGGGTGTACTAACCTTTCGCCCCTATGAGTCACGAGTTGCGAGCAATGGTGAGGCGATCTGGAGTGCGCCGTTGGTTGTGGCAAACCATCCTGGTTGCGGGCGCAGCAGTTTACACCGCAGCTTGTATCGCAACCTCAGCGCCACGAACTTCAGGCGCAGCATCGAAGACTGCGCCCGCTCAGGTCCGCAGTGCAGCACTCGTTGAAGTGCTAAGTTCGAGTGCACAAGCCACATCAGCCGAAATCCCTGTCGGCGAGCATGACGCAGCGTGGGGTGACCCGAACGCCCCGTGCACCATAGTGATGTTTCAGGACATCGAGTGTCCGTTCTGCAGGCGTTCCTGGAACACGATGAACGAGCTCCAGAAGCAGTACGGTGGCCATATCCGCTTCGTCTATAAGCACTTTCCGCTCCCGTTCCATGACGAGGCCATGCCCTCGGCACGCGTAGCTCAGGCGGTGTTCGAGCTACGCGGGGCCGGCGCATTTCGCAACTTCATCTCTAACGCATTCGAAGCTCCGGGTGAACTCAATGATGAGCACCTGCGCCAGATGGCAGTTTCCACCGGAGTCGCCGCGAGCGCGCTCAATCAAGTTTTGTTGGACCAGAAGTCCGCCGCGTGGAGAAAACTTGACGACGATGCAGTGCTGGCGCGCATGCTCAGTGTTCAGGGCACGCCGCACTTCTTCATCAACGGCGTGCGGTTGGTGGGCGCGCAACCGATTGAAGAATTTCGACGCGTAATCGACGCAGAATTGGCCAGCGCTCAGCAATTGCGCAGTGCAGGCACATTACCGCAAACGGTGTACGGCACTCGAGTCAAAGCAAACCTCGCGCTCGAGCCTGAAGAAGAGCGCGTCGCCGGCGGAAGCGCTGCGCGCGACCCCGAGGACGACGCGCAGATCTATCGCGTGCCCGTCGATCACCAACCAATGCAGGGGCCCAGCAACGCGCCGGTGACGATCGTCGAATTCATCGACTATGAGTGTCCATTTTGTCGCAGAGTGGAAGCCACGCGCGAACAGCTGATCAAGAAATACTCAGATCAACTACGCTTCGTGATTCGGCACAATCCGATGCCCTTTCATGCCCGGGCCCTTCCAGCAGCCCGGTTGGCGATCGAAGCCTTCAAAGAGAAGGGGAATACAGGTTTCTGGTCGATGCATCGCCGGATTTTGGCAACTGAGCAACTCGACGACGCCAGCTTGCTGGCCCTGGCAAAGGCGGAGAATCTAGACCCCAAGCGTGCCAAGCGCGCCATAGAAACGGCCGTCTATGCTGACATTCTCGATGAGGATTCGGCGTTGGCGACGGATGTGCGTGCGTCGGGGACGCCACACTTTTTCATCAATGGCGTTCGCTTGAGCGGTGCTCAGCCACAGCAAACCTTCGAGCGCCTAATCGATGATCAGCTCGCCAAGGCAAAATCGCTAATCAAGAATGGCACTGCGGGTGCAGCCGTGTACTCGGCCATCATGAAGAAAGCGGTGGACTACGATCCGTTCGAGCATAAGTCGATTCCGCCGCCCAGCATCAAGAATCCGCAGCGCGGGTCACCTTCGGCACCGGTCGTTGTCGACGTGTTCATCGATTTCCAGTGCCCATTTTGCGGCCGTATTCTTCCGATCCTCGAGCAGCTCAACAGCGCATTTCCGGGCAAACTGCGCTTTGTGTATCGCAGCCGACCGTTGTCGTTTCATCCGCGGGCACGCGCAGCAGCTGAGGCGGCGCTGGAAGCTTTCAAACAGGGGGGCAACGCCGGGTTCTGGAAGATGTTAGATCGCCTTTTTTCAGTGCAGTCCGTTTATGGAGCTTACGAATTGCCGGAGCTCGAACGCTACGCCCGCGAACAGGGGCTGGACGTGAGTCGTTTTCGACAAGCACTCAACGATCATGAGCATGAGGCTGAGATTGCGGCTGACGAGTCGATTGCCGATGGCGCGGATATTTCTGGAACGCCGGCTTGTGTCATCGACGGCATCTACATTTCTGGCGCTCAGCCACTGGGAAGTTTCAAACAAGCAGTGCGCGCTGCATTGGCGAAGAAGTAGTGACCAACAGCCCGGTTTTACGTCCGCAAGAAGTCGAAGCTCGGATTCAGCAGTCCTCGGAGCGGTTGACCCATCTGTATTGGGCTGCTTGGATTGACCCCAGTGCCTGACTTCAAATGCATTCAATGCGGCAAATCATTCTCAGTGGGTGACGCTGCCCTGGCGCGTTTTCCTGGCTGGTCGCCAAAAAAATGTATGGCTTGCAAAGGGCAGTCTACCAAACGCCCGCGAGCGGCATCGCCCAGTGGCGGCCCGGCTGGCACGACCAGTTCCGCGTCTGCCCGACATCTCGAATCGAGCCGAGAAGAGAACTTGACCGTTAGCGAAGTCCTGCAGAAATACCATGAAGGGCCTCGAACCGGGGTGTTCACCGACGGGGCAGCCAGCCCCAACCCAGGGCCTGGAGGTTGGGGAGCTGTGTATGTGAACGACGACCACATCATCGACGAGCGGTGCGGGAGCGAACCGCATACGACCAACAATAGAATGGAGCTGATGGCCCTGCGCATAGGTATCTCGATGATACCCGTGGGAACCAGCACTGAGATATTTACCGATAGCCAACTCTGCGTGAATACATTCACGAAATGGGCAGATAATTGGGCTGCTCGCAATTGGCGCCGCAAAGACGGGGAGATCAAGAACCTGGAGTTGGTTCAAGAGATCTACTACGCACTAAAGAAGCGGCCCGAACTCAAACTGCGTTGGATCGCAGCGCACAACGGGCAGCGCTACAACGAATATGCAGATGCTCTAGCTACCGCGTATCGACGCTCAGTTAGATAGCTGGGGTCATCATCTTCAGCGACGCCCGCCGACTTCGTCTGCTGGCTGCAGTTGAGTGCCATTGGACAACTCCGAGGTTTCAGGTTTGTGAAAACAAGTGTCATTGGACAACTTCGAGTTCTTTAGTCGACGATGCCGTCGTTCGCTGGAGAACTCCGAGTTCTCAACACACAGTGCGAGCGCAATTTTTGGCACTCAATCATGGGATTCTCACGATGGAGGCGTCGATTTTCGAACTTTTTGATACCAGTTTAGCAGAGGGTGCGTTTGCTAGAGAACTCCGACTTCAAAGAAATCCTAGGGGGTTGTTGTTTGGACTACTCGGAGTTGTAAAACATACGTTCACGTAGTGTCATTGGGAACTCCGAGTTGTCCAATCAGGTTGAACGGGGGTTTGGTTGGCTGCCGATTTGCAGGGCCATGCAGCTGCCAATTTGCAGGCCCATGCAGCCACCCAGCGAGGGTGCCATTAATTTTTGCAAGATGATGCAGCCAGGCAGACCTGACTTTCGGAGGAGGATGCAGCCAGGCTGGGACTGAGCAACCAGGTCCTGTGAGAGCACCTAACGGCAGAATGCTACCTAGGGCAGATTCCTATGTAGTCGGAATCGAAGAAAACTGCGTCATAATGTAGGATAAAGACCTTCATGTCCGTTCTAATGTCGACATGGATCATTCGAACTCAAGATCTTTTCTAGTTCGGCTTGGTTTGCTCGTTGCGCTGGCTGGCGCGACTGCCTGTGGTCACCCGGTTCAGCGTCGGCTAGAAGGC
>CAZCNI010000195.1:0-4745 GCA_964499765.1 uncultured Polyangiaceae bacterium | reverse complement strand
CCCACCCAGAGCGACCCATTCACACCACCTTGACGGTAGGTCACTGCGTGACCGACTTGGTCAACCGTGACTAATCGGGCGCCTGAGATTGCCGCATCAATGTCCGTTGGCCAGATCGTTTCGGTGCGCGCCCCTGGCAGCTGCCGCACGAACCCTTCAACGTTGTGCGCAAAAGTGAATGGCGGTGGTCCTGCCACGGGGCGCGCGTCTTTGAGTACGTCGCTATCCAGGCTAACCACGAACGAGAGTTGTCCGTCAGAAACCCGTGGTACGACCGTTGCTACGCGTCCGCTGCTCGCTTGCCTGAAGGCATACTTGACACTAAGCGTGACCGGGTCAACTGTGATTCCGGCTGCAGACGCCAGGTTATCGGCAAAGCCCACCGCGAGCGAGCGCCCGTCAGCGGTGGTTTCGACGAACGGTGGTACGTTGAAAACGATGTTCGGTGCGATCCGTTCGGCAGTTCCTGCCAAGCGGCAGGGGGGAAGTTCCCGGGGTTGCGCCGAACTCGTACTGGCGACCGCGGCATGGTCTTTCCTGAGCACGTAGCTGCGAAGACCCACGATGGCGCTAGTGGCAATCACCACCAGCGAAACACCGGCGATCAGTAGCTTTCGACTGATTCTGGCTGCTGGCGCGGGCGGTCGTTGCGATTCAACGGCGGCAATCGACGGGTGCGATGCGTGTGCACCTGCTAGGTTCAGTGGTGGCGGTTCAGAATCGCCGAGCACCGACTGAATTACGAAATCAGGCGCCGGGGTAGGGACGAGTTTTGGTGCCACCGATGGCCGCTGGGATACCCTGCTCGGTTCGCGGAACGTTGAGGCTGCAGACGCCGGGTTATCCGAAGCGAATGTCGCCAAGTCGAGAGCCCGTTGAACGTCGGGCGCAAAGCTATCGAAGAACGTACGTGGGGGAGGGGGCACCGCGCCAGGTGGACGCAGCGTCACTGATGAGGTGCTCTCCCGATCGACTAGCGTTGCGTGTTGCGGGCGACGCACGAGCTGCCGCTGGTGCATCGCAGAGGGAATGGGAGTGCTGGCATGACGTACGAACTTTTCGTCATGAAAGGAATAGTGAGGAATTGACGGAGGCTCTACCACGGCCGGATCGATCTCAATGGCGACGGGGGGTAGGCGTGCACCCTTGGGGATTGCTGTTGCCAGATCGGCAACCTGGCTAGCCCGTACCCAGGTCTTCCACCCCGTACGCCAGACCCAAACGTGGGGAGTCATGCGGCCGCTCACCAAAGCCTCGACGAGCTCACGCGCATCGACGGCATTGTGCATGCCCAATTCATTAACCCAGCGCCACTCTAGTGGGTTCCCGTGCAATCCTGACTCCTCGCGACTGCAGATTACGGCCAAATTCGTCCAACATGCACCGAAACCAGTCGAATTTTGGAAAAAAACTCTTGGCGCGCCAACCGACGGCGGGTGGGCATATCGCACCGACCCCCCGTGCGAACCTTGGGCAGCGGGTCGGTGTGGGCGGATTCTGCTAGGGTGACCCATGCGTCGCGACGAGCATGCAACATTCATCGTACGCCTGCGAGAAGCGGCTGAGCGCTGCATCGTTGTGCTGGGAACGGGTTTGCTGCGCAGTAACACCGGCGAAAGCCTCTTGCGGCAACTGAGCCATGACCGATCTAAATTGGCCGACTTCTCGCGGCAGCTCAGACTCGAATTGCTGCAAATCGCTGCATGGATGATCGGCGAGCGCCGTGGGGCAGTTCCTCAAGGTTCGAGCTCGGCGATTACCGCCTATCGGAGCTCCTATAGCGTGGAGCAACTGTGTGGCACGACTTGCAATGAGCTCGACGCTGCGCAGGCGACGCCATGGCAGCGGCTGCACAGGATCCTGCTTGCGCTTTGGAACACCGACGCAGAAATAGGAATTACCGCTTGGGGTTCGGATCTGTTCGACCCGGTTCATACCTCAGAGATTCGGGGGCGGAGCCTGGGCGCGAACGAGACCCGGGACCTGCTCAGAATAGTCGCCAGCGAGCTCATGGGGCCCTGTCTTTCGGAAGCTGGCGCCGACATTCAATTGCTTGGCTATATCCACGAGTGGTTATTGGAGCGAGAGCTCATCCTGCACGCAGAAGCTCGGTGCTTTTCACTCAACGCCTGCGAAGGTCATGAGCGAAGAACCACGGGCAGCTACTTTACGCCCACGCCAATCGTTCAACACCTGCTCGATACCTGTCTGGAACCAGCGCTTGACGAATTCGTCGCTCAAGGACCGGTTGATACTGCTGCAAGCCGCCTGTTGCAGCTGCGTATCGTGGACCCCGCTTGTGGCACGGGTGTGTTTCTGCTTGCTGCGGCACAGCGCATTGCACGGCGGGCCGATACCGTGTCGCACATTTCCGGCGCAACTTCAGCTCAGCTCCGCGAGGTGATTGGGCAATGCATCTATGGCGTCGACATCGGATCTACCGCCACTGCCCTCTGCCGACTCATTTTATGGTTTGAATGCGGCAAACCGTTCCACCCCATCGACACCCTCAGCCAACACATCCGGTGCGGCAATTCGACATTTGGAGCTTGGCCAGGTTTCGAGTCGGGGGGAATTCTCGATGCCGCATTCGAGGCATCGCCCGACGATGAGCCAGCCTGTGCCAAGAGCCTCAGGCGGCGCAATAAAGCTGAGCGCATCCAGTCGCTGCAATCCGAAAGCTCGGCATCGATGGTGGGCAACCCAGATCTCAGCCCTGAACATTGGCAATTCTTGGCAGATCTCTGGTGCGCCACTTTCGTGTGGACCAAGAACGCGGGCGCGGACGTGCCCACCCAAAGGGATTTCGAATGGGCCTGCCGTACACCAGAACTTGCATTACTGCGTTGGCGGATGCCGCTGCGTGCGATTGCCGACAGGTACCAATTTCTCCACTGGCACCTGCAGTTTCCCGATGTTTTTGCCAGGAGCGCTGAGTCCGCGTCGTCGAAGGACCAGCAAAGCAATTCTGGTTTTGACTTCGTCATTGGCAATCCCCCCTGGGTGGCGCATGCCGGTCGCTCGACACAGCCACTACATCCAGGACTCAAACGCTTCCTCAGTGCAACTTACGATTCGTTTGCGGGCTTTCCAACGACCCATGGGGTCTTCGTTGAGCTCGCAACACGCTTGCTGAAGAACCCACACGGCCGTATCGGATTCGTTCTTCCGGCTTCGGTTGCAGATTTGGCTGGCTACGCGCCCACTCGAAAGGTGCATGACCGCCGCTGCGCTCTCATTTGTCCGTTACCCGATTATGGGGAAGGTCGCTTCACCGGCGTCACGCAGCCCTGCATTGCCTTGGTTTCACGCCGTACGGCCACCGGCCGTGGCGCGGGCCAGATTGTTTGTGGCAAGCCTTGGGAGATTGAGCGCTCCGATTTAGACGGCGGTGGTCTTGAGCTGCTCAATCGCATGAGTCAATGCGGTACCTTTCCGGCTGAATTATTCGGCGAACGGGGGTTTCAGTCAACGCCCGCCCTGCGCAAATTCATCTTTCGCCAAGAGCAACCTGCAGACCCCTACCGAGTGCCGTTGCGCGAGGGAACTGATGTCCGCGAATATCATCTCGGTCAAGCGCGGTACTATGCAGATGTTTGTCTGCTCAAGAACGGGCTGCGTCCGCTGCATGACTTTCAGAAAGTGGCCATTGTGGTGCGACAGACCGCGCGCTATCCGATTGCCGCCAAGAGCGACGGCTTAGCGTTCAGAAACTCGCTTCTCGCTGTCATGAGCCACCCGGAGTGGCACTGGTCGGCGATGCTGTGCATCCTGAATTCAGCACTGATTCGCTGGACCCACTACTATCGGTTCCGTGACGGCCGTCAACCCATACTGCCGCAAGTCAAGGTGGGCCATTTGCGAGCACTGCCAGTGCCACCCGACCGCACCATGCGCGAGTTTGGCTATTTAGAGAAACTCGGCACGGTATTAGCAGAACGCAACCAGGGCGTTCTCGACCATGAACGCGCAAGCATCGACGAGTGGGTGGGCATGTTGTACGGCATCTCCGAAACCGAACGCCGCATCGTCACCGACTGGCACGCGGCACGCCCTCATTGAGGACATAGGCCTGAACCGCCGCACGGCGAAGCGCGGCCTGGGTTGCTGCCTGCCAAGTTGTCTTGACAACTTGGCTTGAAGGGAGCACGCTCCTGACCTGGTGCTCAATCCGCAATCGCCCGAACCGCTCTATAAGCAGCTCGCTTCAGAGCTGGCGAGTCGCATTGCCACCGGGCAATACGCTTGTAGCGAACGGATTCCCTCGGAACCGGAGTTGGCAAAGCTCTACAACATCGGTCGCCCCACCGTGCGTCAGGCTACAGATTTATTGGTTCAGAGGGGCCTCATTGAGCGGCGCCGCGGCGCAGGCACGTTTGTCAAGGTATTGGAACCACAGGTAAGTCTGTTCGATTGGGGCGGGACCACGGCGGCCTTTGAAAAGAGTGGCCTTGCCTTTCGCACGGTGCTCTTGCAACGCGTGACTGCCTGCGTTGTCGATGAGCCTTCTCAACCGCTGCACGGGCGCAGTGCCTACCAGCTCGTTCGCTTGGCGCGACTGAACAACGTTCCGGTTCTACTCGAGAAGATGACTTTCGATGCCGAAGTCTTTCCAGGTTTGAATCGGCATTCGTTCAAGGATCAGTCGGTCTCCAACCTCGTGCAGCGAATCTACCACCGTGCGCCCACATCCGTGCGGCAGAGCTTCACCGTGGGGACGGTTGATAAGCACTGGCTCAAAGCAA
>CAZCNI010000194.1:0-4797 GCA_964499765.1 uncultured Polyangiaceae bacterium | reverse complement strand
AAGTAGCGCTGGCATTGCCGAAAGACACGCTGATCTTAACCGCCGGCTGTGCAAAGTACGTGTTCTGCAAACTACCGCTTGGAACGATCGGAGGCCTGCCTCGCGTGCTCGACGCGGGCCAATGCGGTGACTGCTATTCATTGATCCACTTTGCGGGACGCCTTGCAAATCACTTGCAGGTAGACATCAACTCGCTGCCCGTGTCCTATCAGGTGTGCTGGTATGATCAGAAAGCCGTTGCTGTGTTTCTTTCGCTGCTGGCACTCGGCGTGCGCAAGGTCCGACTGGGGCCGTCACTGCCCGCTTACTTCACGCCAAAGTTCGTGGAACGTCTCAGGCGTGACTACGCATTGGGGACCATCGGGGATGCACAGGCAGATGTCGAGCTCATGACCGCCGGCAATTGACGCAGCTGCCAGCTGAGCCGCGGCGACCACTCATAAACTCGTTCTCGGCGTTTGATTTGATGCTGCGAACTTTCTTACACAACGGATACGCAATGCTTGCGTGCAGTTGGCATCGCTTAAAACCCGCATATTTCTGCCCTAAGTGTCGCACCGACCCATAAAAAAAAACTTGTTGTGCCGCACGCCCTAGACGAATAACATGCGCGCGATTCGTTGGGTGGCGTTTGCCTCGAACGTGCTACTTCTTTCGCCCCTCGGGTTGTTGGCGGTGCCAGGTCCCGTGGCCGCGCACAATCCTGTTTCACGGATACTACGTAGTTCGACACATGGCTCGAATTCATATGGCGGTTTCTAGTGCGCATCACTTGGCAGCCGTAAATCGGCTATCAATCGGTTACAGACGGTGTTCCGATGACTGATTCCTCGCTCGTACTCGCAGCAATTTTGCTTCCGGCCCTAGGCGCCTTCTTGCTGCCACTCATTGGAATGGCATCCAAGTGGGCTCGCAACGTAACGGCCGCTGTGCTCGTTCTGTTGGCATTTTGTGCCAATGGCGCACTCGTTCCCACCGCACTTTGGTCAGGACAAGTCGTTGAGACGTCCTTGGTCGGGCTGCGGTTGGTCGCAGACGGACTTGCAGTCTTCGTGGCTGCCACCTCGTCGCTGATCAGCCTCATCATTGTCATCTATTCGTTCGACTACATCGATCACTACGAGCACCAGAACGAATACTACATGATGGTGACCCTGTTTCTTGGGTCCATGATGGGTCTGGTTTACTCGGGCAACCTCATCCTCCTATTCGTGTTCTGGGAACTCACGGCGCTTGCGAGCTGGCGGCTAATTGGGTTTTTCCGCAAAGACACCGACGTGAAGCGAGCCAACAAGGCATTCCTCATCACGGTTGGTGGTGCCCTGGTCATGTTGCTGGGCTTTGTCATGTTGTGGAGTGCCGCGGGGACTTTCGATCTCGTGGAGCTCAAAGCGCATCAAGCCGGTGCCCCAATTAGTGACTGGATCTTCCTGCTGATTCTCGTCGGCATTCTTTCGAAGTCCGCCACGCTTCCGCTACACACCTGGCTTCCCGACGCTGGCGTGGCTCCTTCCCCGGTAACTTCGCTGCTGCATGCGGCCGTGCTCGTGAAGATAGGTGTGTATGTCTACGCACGTCTCTTCATTGTGGGCTTCGCGTATTCCCAATTCGGGCATACGTTGGTCATGGTTCTAGCCGCTGCCAGTGCGCTGGTTTCCGCGGGTGCAGCGCTGGTCGAGACCGATCTCAAGAGAATTATCGCGTACAGCACCGTAAGCCAAATTGCCTTCATCTTCCTGGGCCTGGCCTCGGGCACACCCATCGGAATCACTGGCGCGCTCCTGTACATCCTGATGCACGGGCTTGCCAAAGGCGGCCTTTTCTTGTGCGCAGGCATCGTCGAGCACCAAACGCACACCAAGGACATCACGCGAATGGGCGGTCTCTGGCGTCAAATGCCGATAACAGCGCTGTCCTTTCTGTTGTGCTCGTTTTCGGTAATGGGCATACCGCCGTTCGGGGGCTTCTTCAGCAAGTCTATGGTCATCATGGGCGGCGCCGAATCCGGCCACCCTTGGATTACCGCTACGTTCGTGCTCGGTGCGGTGTTCACGATTCTCTATCTCATGCGGGTCTACAACCGGGTCTTCTTGGGTGCGCCAGCGGGGGCGGCTGGATCACGTGAAGGGTCTCGGACCATGGTCGGGAGCGTCGCAGCGCTCACCGTTATTTCCGTAGTGGCGGGTGTGGCCATCAACTGGCCAGGCAGACTCGCCGAAGTCGCAGTCAACCAAATGCTGGGGATAATCAAGTGACGCCCACTTCGCAAGTCCTACTATCCATCTGCGTTGCACCACTGAGCGCAATCTTGATCTTGGCCGTTCCGGCACATGCACGGGCGCTGCGAGAGTTCATCGCAGTGACCGCCGCTGTGATCAACCTGTGGCTCGTTGCCACACTATTCGGGCAGACCGCAGTGATTGACCTGCCTTGGTTGGGCACAGCGTTCCCAATGTCACTTCGGGTTTATCATACGGCCAGTTTCATAACGACGGCCGCGGCTGGGTTTGGTCTCTTAGTGACCATTTATTCGCTACCCTTCATGCGAAGGCACCACGCTTCAGGGGCACACTACGCACTGCTGCTCGTGTCGCTTGGTTTCGCCAATGGCGCCGTGTTCTCCAACAGTCTGCTGCTGATGCTCTTCTTTTGGGAAGGACTCCTCGGCACGACATACGGCATGATCGCGATTGGGCATGAGGGCGCATTCAAGACCGCAACCAAGGCACTCATCATTTCTGGTTTCACCGACCTGTGTCTGATGTTGGGCATCGCGCTCGTGTGGGCTCAAGCAAAGACGGTCACTATGACCGAGCTACACCTGCCGCTCGAGGGCACCGCACCTGCGGCATTCGTTCTGCTAATGATCGGTGCCATTGCCAAAGGCGGGTCTATGCCTTTCCACAGCTGGATCCCAGACGCCGCTGTTGACGCACCAACGCCTTTCATGGCGTTTCTGCCAGCTAGCGTCGAGAAACTGCTCGGTATCTACCTGCTTTCACGGATCGCGCTCGATTTCTTCCAGCTGACGCCTGAATCATGGCTGAGCACGATGCTCATGGTGGTGGGATGCACGACCATTCTGCTGGCTGTGTTGATGGCGCTCATCCAGAAGGACTACAAGCGGCTGCTCTCTTTCCACGCCGTAAGCCAGGTGGGATACATGATCCTCGGCATCGGCACGGCAGTGCCGATTGGAATCGTCGGCGGGTTGTTCCACATGATCAACCACGCCATGTACAAGAGCTGCCTCTTCCTCACAAGCGGCGCGGTAGAACGTCAGGCGGGCACGACGGACCTCGCGCAATTGGGCGGCATCGGCAAGAAAATGCCTCTTACGTTCACTTGCTTTCTGATTGCCGCCGCGAGCATCTCTGGAGTCCCGCCTTTCAACGGCTTCTTCTCGAAAGAACTCGTTTACGACGGCGCCCTCGAACGGGGTACGGTGTTCTACCTCGTTGCAGTCGCCGGCTCGTTCCTAACAGCAGCGTCTTTCTTGAAGTTGGGCCACGCCGTGTTTCTCGGACCGCGACCGGCAGCCAAGAATAACGTAGTCGAAGCTCCCGGAGCCATGCTGCTGCCCATGGGCATCATAGCGGCTGCTTGCATCTACTTCGGACTTGCCAACGAAGTTCCCATTCAGCAACTCATCGTACCGATGTTGCCAGAACACCTGCTGCGCGAAGCCCAGGCCGCGCACACGCATTTCGCAGGTTGGCCTACCAATTCGATGTTGGTGATAGTGACGGCCGCCGCTCTCATCGGTGCATTCGTGAATCACCTCTTCGGTGTTAAGCTGAACGGTGGCGGGCTACACGCAGCAGACCACATTCACTACAGCCCTGGACTGCATTGGGTCTACGACCGCGCCGAACGTCGTTGGTTCGACCCGTATGAGCTATTCATGAAGGGCAGCCAGGGCTTTGCGTACGTGGCCAACAAGGTCGATCGGGGCAATGACTGGATATTCGGTGCGATGGCAAATCTGACCCAATGGGCGTCGCGCGGCGTGCGGCGCGCCCACACGGGAAACACCTCTACTTATATCGTTTGGTCGCTGGTGGCAGCGACCCTCGTCATCTTTTACCTCGGTCAATAGACTAGTCGGAGTTGGACGGTGCTCACACTATTTGTTCTCGTACCTCTATTGGTCCTGCTCGTACTGAATGTGCCTTGGTCGCACTTACTGCATTTGCCCTCGCGGCATTTTCCGGTGCATGCGCCTCTGCTAGCCGTGCTTTCGCTCGGCTTTGCCAACGTCGTGTTCGGCCTTGCCCTTCCAGCACTTCAAGTCGACGTCGAGTTGCCGATTCTGAACCAATTGCATTTTGGCTTCGTTGCCGACGAACTGACTAGAGTCTTTCTGATTTCAATCGGTTTGGTCGTGTGTGCCGCTGCTTTAGTGAGTCAGAGGGCTCTGGCATCGGAGACTTCACAACGGAATTTCTACAGTGTTATGCTCATCAGCCTCGCCGGCATGAACGGCACGGTGCTGTTGAGTGACTTCTTCTCGCTGTACGTTTTTCTCGAAGTCACCGGGGTCGCCTCGTTCATTCTGATTGCTTTTGAGAAGAACCTGTTTGCTGTCGAAGGTGCGTTTCGCTATTTCCTTATGTCAGTCGTCGCCACTGTCTTCATGTTGGCGAGCGTGGGCCTGATTGTCCTATCGCTCGGCGACACGAGTTTCTCGGCCGTGCAATTAGCGTTGAAGAGTCCTGGGGCAACGCCCGGACTGCTCAAGACGGGCGTCGTCCTCTACATGGTCGGGTTGTTCATCAAAGGTGGGTTGGTACCGTT
>CAZCNI010000193.1:0-4809 GCA_964499765.1 uncultured Polyangiaceae bacterium | reverse complement strand
CGACTCACCTCCTCGAATCACTGAGTGGCTCAGCGGCGCGAACGGTTTTGCGCGAGCCGCGTCGCTTTTCTTCGATGCGACCCGAGCGTGTACAGCGCTCACTGGTTCAGCTCGGTCGATTGGGGCGCGAAGTAGTCGCCCTCTTGGAGCAAAAAGCCGCCAGCCGTCAGATGCACCTAATTGATGAGATAGACGATAGTGTCAGTGTTTGGGCAGATGGGCTCAAGCTCAAACAGGTGGTCGTCAACCTAGTCGACAACGCCATCAAGTACGGCAGCCCCGGCGGTCAGGTCAAACTGCGAGTGCAGTGGACACGGCCCAGCGCCGGCAGTGGCAAGCAATCACGCAGAATCGCGCAGCTCAGTGTCTGCGATGATGGCCCCGGGATCGCGCCTGATCTCCGCGAGCGCGTGTTTGAGCGCGGCTTTCGCGGTGAGCAGACTGACCCGAGCACGGGGCTAGGTATCGGTCTTGATTTGGTACGCGAGATCGTGGTGCAACATGGCGGTAGCGTACAGTGCACCGACGCCGAAGAAAAAGGAGCTGCATTTCACGTAAGTCTCCCGGCGGACTTGCGTGAGCGCGATCGGCCCGGGCTACTGGTTCTGCGCGATACTGACGCGGCACGCGTCCTGCTCCAATTGCTCGAAACCGAGCGGTTCGGTGAATGGCGCGCAGCCAACGCCCGAGGGGACGCTGAGTTGGGCCACCTGGCGCGCGAATGCGACGCCATCGTAATGATGCCAGCGAACACGGATTCGAACATTGCTGACTTGCTTGCAAAGTTGGGCCCTTCACCAACGCTCTGACGCATTTCCGAAGGTGCATGATGAAAACGCAACGCCACATCCTACTCGTCGATGACCAGCCAAAAGGACTCGAATTCCTCGAGTTTCGGCTACAACAGGCGGGCTACCGCACCACCATCGCGCAAAATGGTGAACTGGGCCTCGAGGCCATGCGTCAAGATCCTGCAGATGCGGTGATCATGGACGTCACCATGCCGGAACTCAATGGCTACCAGGCGTGTCGCGAGCTCAAGCGACTCTACAAGGACGTGCCCGTCATTATGCTGACCGCCAAGAACGAGCCTGCCGACAGGTTCTGGGCAACTCAGTGCGGCGCGGACGAGTACGTGACCAAACCTGCTGATCCCGCGGTTCTGCTACAAAAAATCGCAACCTATCTGGGGTCATGAGAACGAGCGAAGCGGTCATGTGGCTCGCCGGGGTCATCGCCTCCGGCGGTCTACTGCCCGTCGCATTCGTAGTCTTGCGCGAGATGCGGCGTCGACGCGCTACCACCGCGGCGCTGCGCAGAATGCACCAAGCCGAGGCATTGCTGCAAGGCGCCAGCGAGTCCAATCTGGATTCGGCTGCGGCCGAGCTCGCAAAGTTCGACGTCACTACGATTGATCGAACGATCGAAGGCATGCTAGGCGATACAAGCTCGCAACGCCGCGACGTTGCGTCTAAGTTGGCAGTTCGGCTCCGCGTGGTCGATCGATACATCGAGCGCGCTCGCACGGCGCCGGCCTGGGCCGAGCGCGCGCACGCGGTGAAGGTTTTGGGAGAATTGGCCCTACCTATCTGCGTGCCCGTGCTGGGCGCGGTGCTTCGCGACCGCTACGAAGATGCGGCGATTCGCGCCAGTGCCGGTGAAGCGCTCGCCAAGATCAACGATCCGGATGCCGTGCCGGCACTTGCCAAGGAGATGCTCGAAGTAGACGAGCACGCAACGCCGCTGCTCGCTGAGGTGATCGTTCGATTCGGCAAGTCGGCGACCGGCGCCGTGCTCGGGTTACTCGCCGCTCAAGACCACCCCGCCGTTCGCGTGTGGGCGGCAAGAATTCTCGGTAGCATCAACGACAGTACGGCAATCGAGCCGCTCATTTCGCGCCTGCGTGACCGTCAAGAATTACTGCGCGTGGCTGCGGCTGACGCGCTGGGAGTCTTCAAAGACCGGCGCGCGCTGCAACCTCTTACTCAAGTCATGCTCCGCGATCCCGCGCCCCAAGTGCGCGCACATGCGGCAGCCGCAGTGGGCCAGATTGCTGGCGACCAAGCGGCAAGCGTGCTGATTGCGGCCTTCTCCGACCCAGACTTTGCCACGCGGTTGCGCGCCATTGAAGCGTTCGAAAGCATGCAACTGACCGACACCTCAGCGCTCGAGCGCGCCCTCAACGACAGCAATGCCGAGGTTCGTAAGCGGGCGGCAGTTGCGCTCGATCGCTCCGGACATCTCGAACACATCGTGGGTCAATTGGCCTCCGATGACCGCGATGTGGTGCGAACGGCCTATGCCGGCGTACTGCAGCTCGGGGCCGCTGGGCTCGTGGAAGGGATCGCCGTTTGGTTGCGCCATGATTCCATGCAGGTGCGGTCGCTGGTCGCCAAGGCCTGTGGCGAACTCGGCATTGCACGCCTCGGCTCTATGCTGCTTGGGTGCCTCAACGATCCTGCCTGGCCCGTTCGGGCAAGCGTGTGCGAAGCCCTCGGACGCTTGAAACCCGCGGGGAGTGTGCCGGAACTGATCCGTATGCTCTCCGATTTCGAAGAGCCCGTACGCGAAGCTGCCGCAAACGCGATTTCGGGCCACACCGATTCGGATCTACAGCCCTACGAACAAGAGATCCTGACAGCATTCCAACACGGAAGCGTTCCCTTGCGACTGGCCATGGTGGATGCTGCTGCCCGCGTTGACGGGCTATCAATGACCCAATTGGTTTTTGATGCAACGCGCGACCCGAGCGAAGGCGTGCGCCTGCGCGCAGTGCGCGCCTTGTCAGCCAAGCCGGTGACAGCAGCCGTGCCGGCGCTGATCGCTGCACTTGCCGACCCTTCCGCCAATGTGCGCATGGCAGCGGTGCCGGTTCTGGGCAAGGCGGGCACGCCCGAAGCGTTCGAAGTGCTGCTCCGTGCGCTCGCCGGTGCTGAAGCGAGTTTTCGCGAAGAAGTCACGCTGGCATTGTCGCGGATGGAGCGAGGGCAACTGCTCAAAAGCGCGACCGAACTGGCCAGTTCCGACGCACTCGACGTGCGACTCGGCATTGCCTGGACACTCGGCAAGATCGGCGACCCGGTAGGGCTACCGATTTTGGCGCAGTACCTACGCGACAAAGACTCACGTCTGCGTGCCAGTGCCGCTGGCGCTCTGGGCAAACTCACGGGACAGAGCACGGTTGAACTGCTTTCTGGTGCCATCGACGATCGCGACCCCAAGGTTCGCGCCGCCGTCGTCAATGCGCTGGCCAAGACCGCCCACAACGAGCCAAAAATGCGGGAAGGACTCGAGCGACGACTGCGCGACCCCGACGCCTTTGTCCGCAATCGAGCCGGGCTAGCGATCGCTCGCATCGCAGGACCCGATGCGATTGGCGTGGCTTTGGATCCGCAAACGAGGCGACTGGTCGATGACTCGATTTGGGTAACGATGCTGTCGCTGACCGGCGCACCGCAAACCGTGACCCTCGCCCTGGAGGCATTGGTTGACCCATCCCGACGTTCCAGTGTTCATACCTTGCTCGACCGAGAAGAACCTGCACTGCGCACCGCGTTTTTCGCGGGTCTTCGCTTACCCGACCCAACGCAAGCCGAAGCGAACTCGATGCTCGATCCCGCGACACTTGCTGGGCAATATGAGCATCTGTTGCGAACCAGCCAAGATGTGGGCGAACGACGTGCCGCTGTTGAAGCGCTCGCGCGACTTCCGGTAGAATTCGCCTCGAGCGTTTTTGCTGATGCTCTCATGGCCGATCCTTCAGAAGAGGTTCGGCTCCGGAGCGCCGAAGTACTGAGCGAGCATATCGAGAACAATCCCGTGGCGCGGGCAGCACTCGTGCGGGCCATTGCCGACCCAAACGACGCAGTCGCCACTGCGGCCATACAAGCGTTGCGCACACGTCACGAGCCCGAAGTGGCAGCAGCGTTACTGCGCCGGCTGGGAGCGGGCTCACCTGCCCATAGTGCGACAATCGAAGAGGTGCTGGCGGAGATTCACGCAGATGACCCGATTGCCTTCATTGACCGGTCCATGGGAACGGACCAATCACAGGACGTCATTTCGGCCATTCGCGTGTTGGCGCGCATGGCAAACCCAAAGACGTTGATGTTCCTGGCGGAACTTGCCAAGTCCCGCGACCCGGCGATACGCGCCGCAGCCGTGCAGGCCAGCGGTCAAGTGGCCACTGCAGAAGCGTGGTCGCTGGTCGGGCGCATGCTCGACGATCCAAACGAAGACGTGCGGGTTAGCGTCGTCGAGGCGATGTCCACCGGTGGCACCGATGCGCTGGTCCGGCTTGCATCAGCGCGCAGTGATCCCTCGACCAAGGTGCGTCGGCGTCTCGCTGAGTTGCTCGATGGACACTCGGGACCTGCTCTAACCAAAGTCCTCGAAAGCCTGCTTCAGGACGCCTCGGTTTGCGTGCGCTCAGCGGTCCTGACGACCATGCTCAGCATCGGCGACAGCGAGAATTTGCGTAGATTCGGCGCAGCATGGCCCACCGCCAATGCCGAGCTGCGCCAAGCATTGCGCGAAGAGCCACGTGCGTTGGCCGTCACCAACAAGCTAGCGAACGTCCTGCTCGTAGTCACGGACGGTAGCCTGCGGGAAGCTGCCATTACGGGCATCGCAGGCCTCGCTGCTGCTGGTTATGAAAGACACTTGCTACCGGTGCTGGCAGATCCGCGCGCCAATATGAGGGTTGCTGCAGCACGCGCCCTAGCAGTCAGCAGCGACCCTGAGATTCGCCAGCGAATCAGTCGTCTGCTCGATGATCCGGATGTCGCGGTCCGAGAAGCCGTGCGCGAA
>CAZCNI010000192.1:0-4819 GCA_964499765.1 uncultured Polyangiaceae bacterium | reverse complement strand
CCCCAACACGCCCGCACCAACCACTGCCCCTGCACCCTGCACTCTGACCACAGATCAGTGCCGCGCTACTTTCCCGAACATAAACTACGCACTCCGGGCAGCTCAGCTGAGTGCCGCGCAAGACGATGGGTGTGCCACCGGCCCTACACGTGTAGCACAGGCAATCCGCGCCGGCGACGAGCGGATCAGCTCACGGTGCTCCCCGACATCACTTACCCCAGCGTGCGCTGGAATCTCCAGGCGGCAAACCCGAGTACGCTCGTGCCAATGGTGAACAGCGCAGTGAGCTGTCCTCTAACGTCATGGAAGTTCGAGCCTCGGAGCAGCACGCCACGCACGATCTCCACGTAGTACTTGACGGGGTTGATCTTGGTGAGCGGCAGTAGCCAATCAGGAACGCCCCAGAGCGGCGTCATTACGCCCGATAACAGCAGTGCGGGCATAAGGAACAGCAGTCCTCCGATGAAGGCCTGTTGCTGGGTGCGGCTGATTGTCGAGATGAGGAGCCCAATGCCGAGTGTGCAAATGAGGTAGGCGGTCGTGCCGACCACCACGACACTCAATGGACCTCGCATCGGTACGCTGAACAAGTAGCTTGCCACCACCAAGGCAAGCGCAAGGTCGAAGAGGCCAATAAAGACATAGGGCAGCAGCTTGCCTACCATCAAAACCAACGAGGGCATGGGTGTGACCAAGACTTGCTCGAGTGTTCCGGTTTCGCGTTCGCGCGCCAAGCCCATGGCCATCACCACGACAGTTACGATGAGGAGCAGCAGCGCAATGATGCCGGGCACCATGTAGATGGCGGTCTTCAACCGAGGATTGTGCAGCACCCGCGGTAGCAGCTGAACGCCGGAGAATCGCGGCGCACCTGCCGAAACCATTTGTACCGATACCTGGGTTTGTGCGCGGGCATAGCGGACTACGGCCGCCGCCGCAATAGAGCCGCGGTTGGGGTCGGTTCCGTCGACGACTATCTGCAGATGCGCCACCCCACCCCGCGCAATGGCAGCGGAAAAGCCGGCTGGAACGATGAGTGCAGCCGCAACATCACCCGCATCGATGGCTTGGAGGGCCTGAGCGTCGCTGCTCGATGACTGGGTGCGGATCAGTGTTCCGTCAGCAAGCACCTGACGCAAGTGCTGTCGGCTCACGTCAGTCTGGTCGTGGTCAACAACGACGGTTGGCATGCGGTCTACGTCAAAGTCAACCGCAAGCCCAAACAGACCCAATTGGATTACCGGTGCAATCAAGAGCAGACACATCATGCGCTTGTAACGTACGATGTGTCGAACTTCTTTGAGAGCAACAGCGTAGAGTTGAATCAGCCAGGTAAACATAAGGCAGTTGGACCATTGACAGGGGCAGACGCTAGTCGAGTCTCCGTCGAAATTTCGCTGACGTAATCATGACCATCACCAGAGCAAACGCGACGAGCGCTAACAAGTGAAACTTCTGTTCTGCAAAACCATTGCCCCGGAGCAAGATGCCGCGTAGCGCCGCGATGAAGTGGGTAGCCGGTTGGATTTGCGCCAGCACCTGCAGGGGTGCCGGCATATTGGCAACCGGAAAAATAAAACCCGAGAGTAATTGAACGGGCAGCATCGACGTGAGTGTGCCGATGAGGGTTGCCACGGTCTGGTTCTTGGTGGCAACCGATATGAACAAGCCTTGTGCCAACATTCCCACGATGAATAGAAAGGACGCAACGCAAAGGGCAGGCAGTGAACCGCGGATGGGCACATCGAACACCCAGGCACCCACGGCAAGCACCAAGAGTACCGCGAGGCAACCGAGGAAAATGTATGGCAGGAGCTTGCCCAAAATGAGCTCTCCGCGACGGATGGGCGTGGTGAACAGTTGTTCCATAGAACCGCGTTCCCACTCGCGTGCAACCGTCAGTGCTGTCAACAACACGCAGAGCATCGCCAATATTAGCGCGATGAGACCGGGGACCAACAGCAATGCCGAGTGTCCAGCAGGATTGTAGAGTGTCCAAGTGTCGGCAACCAGACGAGCTGCTCGGGCATCGCTCATCGTAGGTGAAACCGCAATCGAACTACTGGCAACCGCATCTGCCTTGTTGATGGTCTGTGCAGCAGTGGAAGCATCCGCCCCATCGACGATGAGTTGCAGTTGCGCGGGTTCATTGCGAGCAAGCCTTTTGCTGAAGCCTTCAGGAATGACGACCACGGCCACGGCTGTGCTTGCACGCAGCCGCGCCTCGCCTTGCGACACACTGCCGAGCTCTTCCGCCACTACCAGGTCCCGCGACGTGCGGAAACTGCGCACGATAGTGCGTGACGCAGCCGTGTGATCGAAGTCCACGGTCACCACGGGCAGTCGCTCGAGATCAAACGTGACGCCAAAACCAAAAAGAAGCAGCAAACCGACGGGCATCACAAAGGCCATTGCCAGCGTCTGCGGGTCGCGGCGAATATGCGCCGATTCCTTGACAGCCATGGCCCCTGTGCGTTGCAAGGAGCGCAGCAGAGCTCGCATGAACTGGCTCATGGCGCCGGTTCTCCGACTGGGCTGGCGTTGGTGGGGTGAACTACACCTGCAATCGCGGGCATGGGTTCGCGAGCAACTGCTGCCAGGAACACGTCTTCCAGTGAGACGTCAGCTGGCTCGATTTTGGGCAGCGGCGAGAACACGGTTGCCAATGCGCGTTCGAGCACTGGGCGGACCACATGCTCGGCATTGAAACGAACATGCACGGTGGAACCAAACGGCTCAACCGCAAGCACCCCTTTGAATTCGGCGATCGCGCGACGCACGAGATCGATGTCGCGGGTGTGAATGGCGATGACCTCGCCCAGAACCCAGGCCTGCTTGAGTGCGCGGGGTGTGTCCAGTGCCACGAGTTTACCCTGCACCATCAGACCGATCCGCGCGCAGTATTCGGCCTCGTCCATGTAGTGGGTGGTTACGAATACAGTGGTTCCTTCGCGGGCCAATTGACGGATGAGCGTCCAGAATACGCGGCGCGACGCTGGATCGACACCCGCGGTGGGTTCGTCGAGAAAGACAATCTGCGGTGAGTGCAAGAGCGCCGTGCCGAGCGCCAGGCGCTGCCGGGTACCACCGGGCAGATCGGCAGTAATCGTTTTGCGCAGCTCGACCAGACCGATGCGTTCCAGTATCTCATCGCATCGGTGACGGAGCGCTTTGCCATAGAGACCATAGGCGCCGCCAAAGAACTCCATGTTCGCCTGAACTGGCAAATCCAGGTAAAGTGAGAATTTCTGCGACATGTAACCGATCCGCGAGCGCAGCCGGATTGAGTCAGTGCCGAGCTCGCAACCGGCAACCATGGCACGACCTGCACTCGGATTGAGCAGTCCGCAGAGCATGCGAATGGTCGTGGATTTGCCCGCGCCGTTAGCCCCAAGATACCCAAAGATCTCTCCGGTTTCAACGTTGAAGCTAACGTCATCCACGGCCACGAACGAGCCAAACGTGCGCCGGAGTCGCGCCACCTCGATGGCATTGCTCGTCATGCGGGCCCCCCAGCGCTGGCAGCGGTTTGGTGCGGCACCTCTGCCACGGGTGTGCTGTCCAGGTCATGAGCGTAGGCGAGAAACACGTCTTCGAAGTCTGCAGCAACCGGACCCAGTTTTGCCCCCAATTGCTCAACCTGCCGCGAGATGTCAGCAACGGCACCCGGCTCGAGTACCACGCGCAACCGCTCACCGGCAGGGGACGCCGCGATTACGCCTGGGCCTTCGTTGAGCATGCGGTGCAAAGCTTCGCGGTCGCCGCCCAGCACTTCGAACACGGGTTTTTCAAGTTCACTCACGAGTCTGGCCGGTTCGCCTTCGGCAACTACGCGCCCAGCGCGCAACAGACAAACTCGATGACACCGCGCCGCTTCATCCATATAAGCGGTCGAGAGAAGCACAGCCATGCCCGAGGCAACGAACTCGTGCAGCAATTGCCACAACTCGCGGCGACTCACTGGATCGACACCATTGGTGGGCTCATCCAATAATAGCACTGTCGGCTCGTGAAGCAGCGCACACGCGAGTGCTAGCTTCTTGTACATACCACCTGATAAGGCATCTGCGCGGCGTTCGGTAAACGGTCCGAGCCGCGTAAGTTCGAGCAGACGCGCCGAGCGCTCACGATACTGCCGGCGCGTCAGGCAATAGAGCCGCGAAAAGAAGTGCATGTTTTCACTCACCGACAGATCGCCGTAGAGGCTGTAATGCTGCGGCATCACACCCATTACATCGCGCAGCGCCGCGTCCGTGAGCGGATCCTTGCCAAGCACCTGCACGAAACCACTCTGTACCCCGATTAGCCCGGCGAGCGCACGGATGAGCGTGGTCTTGCCGGCTCCGTCAGGCCCCACCAGGCCAAATAGCTCCCCGCGTCGAACCACGATACTGACACCCTTGAGCGCATGAACAGTTCCAAAGCTTCGCGTGACGTCGCGTGCTTCCATGACAACGTCGGGGTCAGTCGATTGCTCGCGAGTTGGGGTCATAGCCATCGTGGAGTACATTCGGGTCAGTGCGCGATTGGCGCCAACTTCACGTCTACGGGCATGCCCGGGCGCAGTCGGTGATCTCGATTGGAAACCGCGATTTCAATCGGGTACACGAGGCGGTCACGGTCGGTGCGGGTCTGAATATTGCGCGGTGTAAAAGCCGCTTCTACGGATATGGACGTCACCTTTCCGTCGAAGCGGGCATTCGGGTAGGCATCAGCGGCAACTGTCGCTGCCTGTCCATTGGCAACCGCACCGATTTCGGCGTTAGGCAGGTAGAAGATGACCTTCACCTGTTCGATATCGATGAGCCGCATCACGGGG
>CAZCNI010000191.1:0-4930 GCA_964499765.1 uncultured Polyangiaceae bacterium | reverse complement strand
GCAAGAACCTTGTCGGATCTTCGTGCGTCGTCTCGGTCTGCGTGTACCGCAAGAGTCCGCTGAATTGTCGCAAGCCGATGCATTGCAAGTTGACTCACTTGCTCGCTGGTCAGTGCGTGATCAGTTGCTCCAGTGCCGCCTCGCCGGTGGCGACGAAGAACGGCTGAGCATACGCATCCGGGCCGCAGGCGAGCGCCCACGCGGACAATACGGTGACGCACTCTGGCAACAATCGCTCGCTGCGCTGCCAGCCGTTGATGAAGGCGAGCTCACGGCAATCATTGAGCCGATACAACTTGAGCTATTGTCGCACACGCTCAACGCAACACTCCCTGACGGCTGGTTTCGCACCAACGATGGCAAGGTCGTTTACTGCTCAGCATCGACCCGCAGTCGAAAAAAGCTGTTGAACATAACATTAGGACTACTAGTTTTGGCGGCAGCGGAAGGCGCAAGACAGGTAGCAACGTGGTTTAGCAAGGACAAGAAGGCGAAGGTGCTTGCTGCACCCGAACCGACTGAAGCAGCATCGCTACTGGAAGAACTCTGCCATCTTTACCAGCTCGCCCAGTGTTTACCATTGCCCTTCTGGCCGCAGGCCTATGACCGTATGCGTCAGCTAGAAGACCATGCACGAAAGAACGGTGCTAGCGCGATCGAGCCTGAAACGCTGCTCACGGCTGCATGGACCACTTGGACCGAAGGCGTCGGCTTTGGCCTCGCCGGGCCACCCGAGCGATCATTGCCGGCAACTCGTGTCTGTTTCCGCGGCCTCGACGACCCATTCACCTGGGCGCCAAAGCTTACAGATCCATGGTTACCAGCGTCTGACCAGCCATTGGCTTGGCGGCTCTATTGCTTGGTTTCGCAGTGGGAATCCGCTGCGCGAGGTCCGGCATGACCGCCGGGCCACCTTACTTTGATGCGCTGACCCAACCGCTCCAGGGTTTTCACTCGATTGAAGCTAGTGCCGGCACGGGCAAGACATACTCGATCACGCTGCTTTGGTTGCGCCTGTTGATCGAGCAACAGCTGCGCGTAGACCAGATACTTGTCACCACATTCACTCGCGCCGCAACCGCTGAGCTTCAAGAGCGTCTGCTCGCCGTACTGCGAAAGGCACTGGTAACGGCCAAGAACGGCGCGTCGAGTGCCGAAGAGCCCGTATCACGGATCGTTGCCAACGCGCAGACTCGACGCGCAAAGCCTTCGCTCGTCGAGGAGCTCGAAGCTGCGCTCTCTAGCTTCGACCTTGCCCCAATTCATACGATCCATGGCTTTTGCGAGTCTTTGATTGGCCGGCACACGCTCGAGCTCGGCTGCGACCCGGGGCTCGAGTTGGTCGACGATGCCGAGGACACGTTAGCAGAGATCGTCAACGACGAGTTGATGCGCCAAGCTGAGCTGGATGCAGTACCTGCTGCAGAAGCGCTCCACGTGGCGCGTGCTGCGGTTTCGAACCCGCTGGCACGCTTGCTCGACCCAATCACGGCCAGCGAGGTCGTTGCCAGAAGCCAAGCTCGAATCAATCCGCTTCTAAGACAGGTCACTCAGCTACCCATTCCGTCGCGAAGCATGGGCCCGATCATCCGCAAACTCGAGTCCATGCGCGATCGGGGAATGGCGAGCAAGCTCAGCGAACCTCAAGTGCAGCACCTGGCTCCGATCTGGAACGAGCTCGAACAAGCGCTCTGCGAGGTTCAGTCCCTTCACACCGCGCTCGGCTCCGCGGGGCTTCACCCTATCGCACTGTTGGCGCGCGAGCAATTTCCACGTCGCAAACTTCTGGCCAAAATCAGGACGTTCGATGACGTCTTGTTGACGGTGTACCGGGCGCTGCAGATCGATGGGACTCAAAGCCCACTCTTGCAGGCGATTCACGCGCGCTTGCCGGCGGCCATCGTGGATGAGTGCCAAGACAGCGACAGTATACAGATTGGCGTCTTTCAACAACTGTTCGCGCGATCGGCGTCGTTTCTGGTCATCGGCGACCCAAAGCAAAGCATCTATCGATTCCGCGGCGCAGATCTCTCGAGCTATCGCGCGCTCGCACGGGGCGCCACCAAAGCAGCGGGTATGACCACCAACCATCGGTCGGACTTGCCCATGGTACAGGCGCTCAATCGACTCTACGCACAGCATGCGATATTCGGTGGGAGCCAACCGGGTGACCCGATCCGCTACGTGCAGATGTCAGCAGCTGCCCAAACTGCGCGCCTCACGGACCTACGCGAGGCTGAGCCTTTGCTCCTGCTCTGGTCCAACTGCGACGACCGAAGCGCTGCCAAACGCGATCTGGCACGAAAGACGGCCGAGGAATTTCGACGCTTGCTCGACGAACCCGTGATGATCGAAGACCGCGCAACGCAGTCACTGCGCCGGCTGTGCGCCTCGGATCTAGCGGTTCTGGCGCTGTCGCACAGCGATCTGGGCTTGGTGCGACGCGAATTGCAGGCCAAGAACATCCCCTGCGAGCAGGCGGGGGCAAGCCTCGGCAGCGTGTGGAAGTCCGACGAAGCTCTGGACGCGCAAACCTGGCTCGAAGCCGTAAGCGCACTGGAGGACCGCACGGATCCACTCGCGGCCATGTTGGCGTTTGCGGCAACTCCCCTGCTCGGCAGCAGTGCCGCCGAGCTTGACTCACTACATGAGAATCCGTCGCACCAAGCGGCGCTCGCCCAGCAATTGCGCAGCGATGGCACGGCACTGCGTTTTGCTGGTCCGCTGCCGCTTTTGCAGCACTACTGGGGTAACGGTGAACAGCTCTCACTCCGACTTAGTGACCGCGACGGCGAGCGCCGCATCACGAATTGGCGACAGATTGGATGTCTGCTGCAAGAGCAATGGTCGCAGGGGCGCTGGCGCGCTGGCGAGCTCGCTCTCTGGTTGAGTCGCAAGCGCGGACAAATGGCAGACACCGGCGAGACCACGCTCATGAAGCTGGAAACCGACTTGCCCGCGGTTCAGTTAGCAACGGTCTTTGCAGCCAAGGGCCTGGAATACCCCATCGTGTGCTGCCCGTTTCTCTGGCATGTCAACAGTCGAAAATACCGCCGCTTGACACCCCTTGCCATTGTTCGGCACGCAAGCGACGCGTTCATCGACATTGGCTCCGAGCATTTCGTCGAGCACCTGGACGAAGCCATTCAACAAGAAGATGAAGAACAGGAGCGCATGCTCTACGTAGCGCTGACACGCGCCCGTCACAGGGTCTACGTGGGACTTGCCCCGGTGGTTACTGGCGAGACCCATGACAACGGCGCCGAGCATTCGGCGCTTGCGGCACTGCTCGGTCTTGCGCAGCTCGACAAGAGTGAGTGGCACGCGCGCTGCCCGATTCCTTTGCTCGCAACCAGCCCAACGCTTGCAACCGTCACTAGTGAATCCACTGTCGCCGATGCCGCAATCCAGCTCGCGCCGGCCCCGGACATCACTGGGCACGCGGGTCCGCTCACTCGCTGCTCGAGTTATTCAGCGCTGACTCGGAGTGGTGAAGCCACGACCAAGGACTACGACCCTGAAGATCCGGCGACGCGCATGAAAGTGCCGGGACTGCTCGCGGACTTGAACCTAACGGGCAATCGCTTGGGCCAGCGAATTCACCAACTACTCGAGCAGGTCCTGGGTAACGGTCGCAGTGTGGATGCCGTCACCGAACACCTGCCCGCTGAGTGGAAGACTGCGCTGATAACCATACTCGAGACTCCCCTCACCCTTGGGACTACGACCGCTCAGCTCTGGCAAATCCGAACCCACGCCATAGCCGAGATGCACGTTATGCTTCCGGTCAGCGCAATATCCCCGTCGAACCTGGCCAAGGCTCTACTGTGCGACCCCGCGATCGCCGGCGACCCCGAGCGGCGCATTTGGGCAGACGAGCTCGCTCATTGGAGCTTTGGCACGCTCACCGGCTACTTTCAGGGCTATATTGACCTCATCTTCGAGCACGGCGGGCGTTTCTACATCGTGGACTACAAGACCAACGCGCTACAGGGGTACGATCCGACATCCATCGAGTCGGCCATGCTCCACCACCACTACCTGTTGCAGGCACGGCTCTACACGGTGGCACTGCATCGTCACCTCAAGGCCTCAATGACCGACTATGATCCCGAGGTGCACCTGGGTGGCTGTGCGTATCTGTTCGTCCGTGGGTTTCCGGAGCAGGGTGTGTGGTTCGAGCCAGCAAGCTTGGTCGGGATCGAGGCGCTCGATCGGCTTTTCGCGCAGGCCACGACATGAACGAAACCGCGTACGAGACCTTCGTGCCGCTTGCGCGGCTCACCTTGGGTGACAGCTACGGCGGCACTTGCCGCGAACGTTGGGTGCGCCCCTTGGCACAGCTGCTCGAGGCCGCCAGCCGCGGCGTGGGGCACTTGCCGCTCTCGGTTTGCCCCTTGGATGCCGAGCCTCCGACTGAGTTCTTTGCCATCGCTGATGGCCGTGTGATGCTGCCCCGCAACGCTGGCTACTGGCGTGAAGCACGCGAGCGGATTGAGGCCTTGCACAGCCGCACGACAGAGCTGCTGCCAGACGACGCGATCGCTTGCGCGCTCGACTCCATATTGCCCCCTCTGCAGCAACGTTCACCCAATGGGAATGTCATCTTCGACAATGGTGGACAACGCCTAGCAGTGGCCGCGTTTGTGGACGCCACCATGGGTGTTCTCACCGGGGGTCCAGGTACTGGCAAGACCACGTCAGCCGCGGCGCTGCTCGCAATCCGAAAGCGGCTGATACCCAATCTCAGCCCTGAGCAAGTGCTGCTTTGTGCGCCCACCGGCAAGGCTGCCTGCAGACTCGGCGAGTCGATGAAAGCTGCGGCGGCTCGCCTCTGCATCTCGGCGGATGAACGTCATTTTCTGTGTGGTCTGGTGCCGCAAACACTGCACCGGGCCCTGCAATGGGGACCCAAACCGCCGGAAAAAGG
>CAZCNI010000190.1:0-4934 GCA_964499765.1 uncultured Polyangiaceae bacterium | reverse complement strand
TGCAGCATCATCATGATGAGCCCCGTGCGCAGCCCGTGGCCGGCAACGTCGCCGATTGCAAGCCAGCAGCCGCCGTCGATGGGTAGCACGTCGTAGTAGTCACCCCCAACGTCTGCGGCTGGTAGCATCACCGCCGAGATCTCGAGACCATCTACCTGCAGATTCTTTGGTAAGATCGAGGTCTGAATCCGCTCGGCAAGCTCCATCTCTTTCTGGAGTCGATCCCGCTCAGCCACCTCGCGGCGTGAGGTTTCTTCCACCAACTGCTGCACGAGCAGAGCTCCCTTGAGTGCACTGCTGATTTGATCGCGCAATGTTTCGTAGACGACGCCATTGCTGGTGCCCATCTCGAAGAGGACGAAACCCAGCTGATCATGCTCGAAGAACAGCGGTTCTACGATGTATGTCTGGCGTTCATCTTCGTCGAAAACGCCGTCGGGGACCAGCCGATTCGACTGGAATATCTCGCCGCGACGCTTTTCAATGCCGCGCCCGGTCGTGTCATAGGCCAACGAAAAGCGCGACTTTTCAGTTCCGCCGCCTTCGAACAGTGACAGGTAGGCGCTGTGAATGCCCAGGCGCGGTATCTGTTCTTGCACGGCGTGCATCACGCCGCCCACGTCGAGGGAAGTATAGAGTGCCTCGCCCGTCTTTCGCAGCAGGCGCGACCAGTGTTCGACCTCGAGTCGCTTGCGAGCTTGGGCGCGCTCTGCCGCGCTGCCTACGAGCACTCGCGCCTCATGACACAGATCCTCGGCGCGGCGCGCGACCTCTGGGCTGTTGGCAGTAGCAGCGAGCGTGTATCGGCGCAGCGTTGTAACTACGGCTTGCCACGCATCGACATTGCCGCCGCTATCCGAGGCAATCTGCACGGCTGCATCGAGCGTGGCCGAAAAGGTGTTCGGCGCCCCCTCGGCCAAAGAATTCTTGAATGACTCGACGATCTCGACCCCGATACTCACATCAACGTCAGGTGACGAGGTCCAAATTGCCTGCGTGACGTCGGCCAGAATGCGGGCCTTGTGCTCGCTGAAGACAGACTTGAGCGTGCACGTTCCTTCATAGAGTTCCGGGGGCATGCGGTCCGGCAGTTCATGCGACGAGCAGCCGCATGACTGGCGACGCACTAACTCCGTGTGCAGTGTGATGTGCTCGTCGATGGTTTGGCCGTCGAGCTGCGCAAGCACCAGTTCCAGCGCTTGCTTGCCTTGACGATCGAGCGGCTGCCGTACGGTCGTGAGCGGCGTGGGCGCAAAGCGGCCCTCACGAATGTCATCGAAGCCAACCACGGCGACATCCTGGGGAATTCGGATGCCGCGCGCCTGCAGGGCATCCATGGCACCGATGGCCATGAAGTCGTTTGCCGATACGATGGCGTCGAATGCAATGTGGCGCTCGTCGTACATCTGCCGTACGGCTTCGGCGCCTGAGCTAGCTTGGAAATTGCCTAGAGTCACGAGGTCTGGGTTGAACGGCAGCTCGTGCTCGCCGAGAACCTCTCGGTACACGCGGTAGCGCTCTTCGGCTTCTTCGTTTACACCCGGACCGCGAATGAAGGCGATGCGGCGGTAGCCGTGACCATCAATCAAATGCACCATTGCGTCGCGCATGCCCTTGGCGTTGTCCACGAGCACACTCGGGATGCCTTGCATGGCGACCCCGATGCCGCACATGGGCAGCGGACGATAGCGTTCGCAGTAGCGTGCCAGTTTGTTCGGGCCGATGTAGTTGCCGAGTGTTCCCGACATGAGCACGAGCCCGTCCACACACTCGGGTCCCACCAAGTCATAAATGAAGTTGCGGCGGGCACCGTACCGAAACGGGGAGCGCAGCACACCACCAGCTATGCAAAGCAGGCCTACGCCGTTGGCTCGTGCCTCAGCGTCGATACCCGCAAGGATCTTGTCCTGATACTCGTCTTCCAACCAATCAACGAGTAAGCCGATTCTTCGCATGCTGCGAGGCATGCGTCAGCGTAACACGTCCACCGCCGGCAAGTGCAAACCGTCGGTTTGAACCGGTTTGCGGCGCCCCCCCTTTCGGTTCGAACCGGCTAAAGCAGGTTCCCCCCATTCGATTTGCGGCACCCCCCTCTCGGTTGGACCTGGTTAAAGCAGTGTCCCCCCAGCAATGCTAGGAGGGACACCGAATTGCACTCGAGCAGCACTCAACCGGGGGTACGTCGTGCCGCTATACTTCACACTCGACGGCAACCGTCGTGCCCGCTTTGGCAATTGGTACCTTATTGCCAGCCACTGGTTTGCCATCCACCACGAGTTTTGGCTTTCCCCAGTGAGTCCCCGTGTTCTTGACGTGGATCCTGTAGGTGGCGCCCCGCCACTTGCGAGTGACGGTGAATTCTCCAATCTCAGTGGATAGGCAGGGATCGACGACCAGGCCGTCGTAGTCCGGACGAATCCCGAGCATGTGTTGTGAGATGGCTACGAAGTTCCAGGCTGCGGTGCCCGTTAGCCACGAGTTCTTGGCCTCACCCTGCACGCCGGGGGCATCTTTGCCTGCTACCATTTGCGAGTACACGTAGGGTTCGGTTCTGTGAATCTCGCTGATGTCTTCGACGTATGCGGGCGCGATGCGCTTGTAGTAATCAAACGCCTTGTCGCCGCGGCCGATAACAGTTTCGGCAATCATGATCCACGGGTTGTTGTGGCAGAAGATGCCCGCGTTCTCTTTGTAACCGGGTGGGTACGATGAGATCTCGCCGAGTTCGACGTGATAGGTCTGGTATGCCGGGTTTTGCAGCACGATGCCGTACGGCGTTGCCATGCGTTCTGCAACGGCATCCAATGCCTGCTTGGCCTGGCCGGTCTTCACGCCAATGCCAGACATGATGCAATAGCCCTGGGGTTCAATGAAGATCTGTCCCTCTTCACACTCTTTGCTGCCCACCTTCTTGCCGAAGAAGTCGTAGGCACGCAGGAACCACTCTCCGTCCCAGCCGTGCTTGAGAACCACCTCTTCCATCTTGGCGACTTCAGTCAAGACCCGCTTGGATTCGGCGCCCATGCCTTTGTGCTCGCAAAGCTTGGCGTACTCAGGCGCAATGCCCACGAACATGCCGGCGATGAAGACGGACTCTGCCGTGCACCCCACGCGATTGCCCGTGGTTTGGTACGGCTCGTCGGGTGTCTCGGAGAAGCAATTGAGATTGAGACAGTCGTTCCAATCCGCGCGACCAATCAACGGCAACCCATGAGGGCCAAGATTGTTGAGCACGTGGTCGAACGAACGCTTCAAGTGCTCGAGCAGCGTCGCGGTGTTCTTGGTGTCGTTGTCGAACGGCACCTGCTCATCGAGGATTGCGTAGTCGCCGGTTTCTTTGATGTACGCCGCAACGCCGATGATGAGCCACAACGGGTCGTCGTTGAAACCGCTGCCAACGTCGTTGTTGCCGCGCTTGGTCAGCGGCTGGTACTGGTGGTACGCGCTGCCGTCGGCGAATTGGGTAGAGGCGATATCGATGATGCGCTCGCGTGCCCGCTCGGGGATCTGATGCACGAAACCCAACAGATCCTGATTGGAATCGCGGAAACCCATGCCGCGACCGATGCCCGTCTCAAAATACGACGCGCTGCGGGACATGTTGAATGTCACCATGCACTGGTACGGGTTCCAAACGTTGACCATGCGGTTCAGCTTTTCATCGCTGGACTCGACCACGTATGTACTGAGCAAATCGTCCCAGCGCGACTTTAGATCGGCCAGAGCTTTCTGCACCTGCGCCGGTGTGGAGAACTTGGCAATCAGGTCCTTGGCTCGTTTCTTGTTGATGACGCCGGGTTTCTCCCACTTCTCGTCGCGTGGGTTTTCGATGTACCCGAGCACGAACACAAGCGACTTCGATTCGCCGGGTTGAAGCGTGACGTCGATGGCGTGCGACGCGATTGGCGCCCACCCGTGGGCGATCGTATTGCGCGGCTTGTTCTCGACTACGGTCTGAGGCTCGTGCATGCCATTGTACAGGCCGCAGAAGCTCTCGCGATCCGTATCAAAGCCGGCGAGAGGACTATTGACGTGGTAGAACGCATAGTGATCGCGCCGCTCACGGTATTCCGTCTTGTGATAGATCGTGCTGCCGTCGACTTCGACCTCGCCAGTGCTGAAATTGCGCTGGAAATTCGTGAAGTCGTCCATCGCGTTCCACAGGCACCACTCGACGAACGAGAACAAGCGAATCGAACGCACGGACTTGCTCTCGTTGGTGAGCGTTACTTGGTGAATCTCGGCGTTGGTACCTAGCGGCACGAAGTAAAGTGATTCGGCAGCAAGGCCGTTGCGCTTGCCAGCGATCTTCGTGTAACCGAGCCCGTGCCGGCACTCGAAAGCGTCGAGCTTGGCTTTGACGGGGCCGTGCGAGGGGGTCCAAAAACTTCCGTCTTGTTCCCGAATGTAAAAGTAGCGACCACCCGCGTCGGCTGGAACGTTGTGATAACGGTAGCGGGTTAGCCTGCGCAGCCGAGCGTCACGATAGAAGCAATAACCTCCTGCCTGTTGCGATATGAGCGAGAAGAATTGCTCACACCCCAGATAGTTGATCCAAGGGTAGGGGGTCTGGGGCGTCGTAATGACATACTCGTGGTTCTTGTCGTCAAAATGGCCAAAACGCATCGCAGGAGCCTCAATTTTAAAGCGGTTGTTCGACGAAACCCTTCCTTAAGGGCCAAGGAAGGATCCCTCGGTCGCGGCGAACGAGGGGAGTCCGGCGGAATCTACCTCGACCCAGCCAGCATCAGCCAGCGACTTCTTGCGTTTTTTGTTGCATTTTCACGCGGTAACGCCTGCGTAGGCCAGTTTCAGTGTTTGACTGCAGTGAACGCCTGATGCTGCGAGGTCCGGCCAGGGGCCAGGGCAAAAGTTTGCCCCGACAACCAACAAAAAACGGAACGGGCCGCATTATGGCGGCCCGTTCGATGTGC
>CAZCNI010000189.1:0-4944 GCA_964499765.1 uncultured Polyangiaceae bacterium | reverse complement strand
TCAGTCGCATGAGCGTCTTGCACGCCTTCAACGACGGCGGGGTTCGCCTGTTCGGGGTAAGCGGTCACGTGAAGCGCCCCGGTATCTACGAAGCGGCCGTCGGATTGACGTTACGAGAACTGATCTATGACCTCGGCGGCGGAATCAGCGACGACCGGGAGCTCATCGGCGTCATTCCTGGCGGCTCCTCTTGTCCAATTCTGCTACCGAACGAAGTGGTCAATGTTCCGGGAGATCCGAGATTCGAGTCGTACAACGGCAAAAGCGTACTCGACTTGCCGATGGGCGTGGACACGTTTCGCGCCATTGGCACCATGTTGGGTACGTGCTGTGCCATCGTACTCAGCGATGCAGTGGACCCCGTGCTCGCGTGTCAAAACCTAATGCAGTTCTACAAGCACGAAAGCTGCGGTCAGTGCACCCCCTGCCGAGAGGGGTGTGGTTGGCTTGAGCGCATCCTCCAAAAGATCGTTGCTGGCACGGCCCGCGAAGACGAGCTTAATCTTGCGTCGGAGGTTGCATCGAACATTACTGGCAACACCATTTGCGCTTTTGGTGACGGCGCGGCGGGCCCACTATTAGCGTTTGTACAGAAATTCCGACCAGCCTTTGAAGACTACATCCGGAGCGGCGGGCAGAAACAGACCCGGCGATTGACCCTATGACCCTGGGAAGTACGTATTTCGTTCTTTGCGCGATCGCCTGCATTGCGGGTGCTCTCGTGACCGTCGTATCCCGTAACCCGGTTCGCGGCGTACTCGGCCTACTGCTCACGATCGTGGGTATTTCAGGGCTCTACATCAAGCTTCACGCACAGTTTCTGGCTGCCATTCAACTCATCGTCTATGCGGGCGCGGTCGTCGTTCTGTTCGTTTTCGTGTTGATGCTGCTCGGCGCCGATGCAACGGATCGATCAACGACACGGCGCTCGCTCGTCGCTCGTGCAGCAGGAGGTCTCGGCCTGTTCGTTATCATCACGCTGGGAGTGTGGCGCGCTCTTCAAGTCTACTCCCGCAGCGCGATTGGCAAATTCGGGGCTCTGCCTGATGACTTTGGCTCGGTCAAAGGAGTTGGGCGACAGCTGTTCGGAGACGCACTGCTACCGTTCGAACTTGCCACTGCCCTCTTGATTGTAGCCGTCGTTGGCGCAATTGCGGTGGCACAGAGTGGCAAGAAAGCCAGCATCAAGAATTTGCCGCAAGTCCCAAGCGCACACCGATTCTTCGCCGGTCCCGTCGAGCAACTGGACCCCACTCGGCCTATCGCCAAGGAGCCGACCCGATGAATGCTATGAGCTACCACGTCCAAGAATACGTACTGTTGGCAGCCTTCCTTTTCTCAATCGGGGGCGTCGGGTTCTTGGTGCGCCGCAACCTACTGATTCAACTCATGTGCGTTGAGATCATGCTCAACGCAACCAACTTGCTTCTGGTGGCCTTTAACCGGCTCCATTCTGCTGCGTTGACCGGTCAGGTTTTCGCATTTTTCGTAATTGCCGTGGCAGCAGCGGAAGCGGCTGTTGGCTTGGCTATTGTTCTCGGCTTCTTCAGACTCCGCCAAAGCGTTCACAGCGACGACGCGGACACCCTGCGGCATTGACCACATGAACACCTCATTATCACTGCTTCTGTCGCCCCGTGACTATGCGCCACTGCTGGTCATCCTCGGAATGCCGCTGCTCGGCGCCATCGTCAACGGTATCTTCGGCAAACGCCTCGGGCGGTCAGCCGTCACGCTAATGGCACTCGTTGCCGTCGGCGTTGCTTTTCTGGCCAGTGCTCTGAGTCTATGGCTCCTGATCTCGACCAGTCATGATGCTTCAGCCGCAAAGCGACTGACCTGGGATGGCTGGGAGTGGGTACGGTTGAGCGGATTCAACGACATTCACGAGATTCCAGTCCGGTTTGGGTTCGCCATCGACGCACTCAACGGCGTGATGTCAGTCATCGTTACCGGCGTCGGTTTTCTGATTCACCTGTATTCCACCAAGTACATGTGTGACGACCCCAGTTATCACCGCTTTTTTGCCTATATGAACCTATTCATCTTTTCGATGTTGGTTCTGATACTTGGCAATGGATTGCCAGTGCTGTTCGTTGGCTGGGAGGGTGTCGGGCTTTGCAGCTACTTGCTGATTGGCTTCTGGTTCACGGAAAAGGCCAATGCAGCAGCTGGCACCAAGGCGTTCATCGTCAACCGAATTGGTGACTTTGGGCTACTCGTTGCAATGGGCCTCTTAGTCCACTACTTGGGCGCGCTCGACTTCGAGGGAATCAAGGCCGGCTCTTTCCGGTTGGCGGGGATCCCAGTTGAAATTTGGTCAGGCACCAGCGCCCTCGCTTATGTCATCGGTCGCCCCCTCGAGCTGTTGGGGTTGGCCAATGCCGCCCACTGGGTGTTCACTCCCGGCTACGCCACGGCGGCGACGCTGATTGGTTTGTCTTTGTTCCTAGGCTGCGCCGGCAAGAGCGCCCAAATCCCCCTGTACGTATGGTTGCCGGACGCCATGGCGGGCCCCACGCCAGTTAGCGCTCTCATCCATGCGGCAACCATGGTGACCGCAGGCGTCTACTTAGTATGCCGCATGGCGCCCGTGTTTGCACTCAGTCCGTTTGCCATGTTCGTCGTCGCCCTCGTTGGAGCGCTAACCGCGGTGTTTGCCGCAACGATCGCCTTTGCACAACGCGACATCAAGAAAGTCCTCGCTTACTCCACAGTGAGTCAGCTTGGATATATGTTCCTCGGGGTTGGAGTCGGCGCCTTTACCGCGGGCTTCTTCCACGTGGTGACCCACGCATTCTTCAAAGCCTGCCTTTTCCTCGGTGCAGGCAGCGTCATCCACGCCATGCACGCCAGGATCCACGACAACAGCGCGTCGCAAGACATGAGCAACATGGGCGGACTTCGCCGCTTCATGCCGATCACGTTCATGACGTTTGCAGCGTCGTGGGCCGCCATTGTGGGCTTCCCGCTCACCAGTGGCTTCTTCTCCAAAGACGAAATCCTGTTCCAGTCGTTCACGCTGTCCGTCACCTCGCCCCTCAATGGTGCATTGATGACCCCGAGCGGCCCGCAGCAGGTCTTTGTATCACCACCGTGGGTTTCATCGCTTCTGCTCGCTCTAGGCACGCTCGGCGCCGTGATGACTGCCTTCTACATGACTCGACTCATCGTCGGGATCTTTGCGGGACAGTTCCGAGGCTGGTCAATAAGTGCCAGCGCTGTTAATGCCAGCGCTGATCAACACGCGCACGAACCGGCTAGCTCGCACGATACCGACGCGCACGGAGCGGTCACTCAAGGGCCAGCACCCCACGAATCACCCTGGGCCATGACGCTCCCACTCGTTGTACTCGGCGCATTGGCGCTATTTGCCGGCGTATTCAATGCAACCCCGTTTCATTTCACGCCTCTCGAACATCTGCTGAGCAGCGTGATGGGTGAATTCCCCAACATCAAGCCACGAGCCGGCAGCGCGGAACTCGAGCACATTCTGCTTCTGCCTGGGCTCCTGGCCTTCGCTTTTGGCACAGCCTGGGCTTACTGGGTGTTCGTTTACGCCAAAGGCGCTCCTGCGCGGCGGTTCGTTCAGCAGCACCCGAAGCTTCACCGCCTGGTGTTCGAGAAGTGGCGAGTCGACGAATTCTATCAGGAGACCATCGTCGGCAGCCTTGAGCTAATTGCCGATATCTGCGTCTGGTTCGACAAGTGGATCGTCGACGGAATTATCGCAAAGCTTACAAGTGCTGTCGTGGCCTTCGCGGGAAGTGCTTTGCGACTGCTTCAAACCGGACGGATACAATCCTACGCTGCGTTCATCGTGCTCGGTGTCGCTGGGCTCGGCTACTACATGAATACGCCGCACGCCGAGGCAACCGTCACCTCGGATGATTTGCTCGGCAAATACAAAGTGTCTGCTGAACCTGGTCTTGGCTACTCCTACCGTTGGGATTCGAATGGCGACGGCCGTTTCGAGACAGTCGGCTTCGGACCTCAATTGACTCTGGAGATCGCTCTTGATCGAACGGAGCGCCGCACCGTCGTTCTTCAGGTGCGTGACACATTCGGACGCGAAGCCACACGCAAATTCAGAATCGAACGTCCCGCAGAAGACCTCTCGGGCGCTGGTCCCACGCCAATGAACCCGATGGTCAACAATCACCCTTCCCCGCCCCCCGCCGCCCCTCCCGTGCGGACCAGCAAACCAGGAAATGCACCATGACCGCGCTCGGCCGCGCTTTTTTTGACATCATTCCGTACTTGCTGGCATTCGCAGTTGGCGCGGCGATCCCGAATCGCAACAGCCGGCTCGAGCGGCTTGCGTTTGGCGCCATTGGCCTACTCGTGCTCGCTTTCGTACGAGGTCTTTGGCCTGGGGCGCCTACCAGTGCTTCCCACCCAGATGAATGGCCACACCTGCTCAACGCAATTGTTCTCTTGCCGCTCGTTGCAGGGGCATTATTGCTAGTTCTGCCGCGCAAGTCAGAGGGGTTTCTGAAGGGCTTCACGCTTACGATACTGTGGCTCGACTTTGCCATTTCCTTGTGGTTGCTGCGCGCACCAATGGAGGTTGGCTGGCACTATCAATACATCGCGCCGTGGCTGCCTCGCTTCGGCATTCGCTATCACGTGGCAGTAGACGGCATCAGCTACTGGATGGTGATTCTCACTACGTTCACGACGCCGATTGCTGCCCTGGTAGCCTTTGGCTCGATCCGCGAACGTATCAAGGACTTCTGTTTCGCTCTGCTGCTGTTACACAGCGGGATGCTCGGCGCTTTCGTGGCGCTCGATCTGTTCCTATTCTACGTGTTTTGGGAGCTCATGCTGATTCCGATGGTCATTCTCATCGGTGTCTGGGGTGGCAAGGAGAGGATCAAGGCCGCCTACAAGTTCTTCCTATTCACGATGGCGGGCAGCATTCTGATGCTCGTGGCCATCTTG
>CAZCNI010000188.1:0-4944 GCA_964499765.1 uncultured Polyangiaceae bacterium | reverse complement strand
AAATCCTTGAGAAGGGAAAATTACTCTTATGGGCGAATATAGTAATTGTGTTCAAAGGCTCTTGACGGGGGTGAGCTGTTTTCAGCAAGATGCAGCAGCTCCAATTCCAGCCCCACTGGGTTAGGGGCAACTGAGCAACACTACAAAACCGACTCGTTCGAGGTGAGCCTCTTCAAAAAATCGAAGAAGCTTGCCAAGCGGCGGTCGGGAGCAAGGAAGGTAAGCAGCATGTCCGGTATGTGGCACCACTTTCAGGCGGGCGGTTGGGCGATGTACATCATCCTATTGTGGTTGATTTGTGCGATCGCGGTAATTGCAGAGCGTTCCGTCTATCTATTCGGCTCATCGATTAACAAGGACGTCTTCCTGGCGACGATGCAAAAGTGCATATTGGCAGGCGATGTCGCCAAAGCCGTGAAAATGTGCTCTGCGGCGAACGCCCCCTTGGCACGCATCATTCAGTCAGGTCTCGTCAAAGTAAATCGGCCCGACGAAGAAGTACAAGCGGCAATGGACGAGGGTGCTCTCAAGGAGATGCCGAAGATTAACCGGCGAACGGGTTACCTCGCCCTCTACTCAAACCTCGCGATGCTTTCGGGCCTATTTGGCACGATCGTCGGCCTCATCAAGGCATTCGGCGCGGTCGGTGGGGAGTCGGTTGACCCCAGCCAAAAAGCGCGAATCCTAGCAGAAGGTATTTCAGAGGCCATGAACTGCACGGCGTTTGGATTGCTCTCGGCAATCACTGCTCTCATGGGCTTCGCAGTACTCAACGGCAAGACTCAGCAGTTGGAAGACGACATCAATGAGGCGTCGGTACAGGTTCTCAACCTGGTGGTTTCCAATCGTCAGAAAGTGAATCTGCAAGGCATTGAGTAAGTTCTCAAATTCGCCAAAGCCCGAGAGTAAGCTTCGAATATATTGATAAGTGCGGTGGGCGTTGCGAATCAGATTCGCCGCCCACCAGCTCGGTCAGAGCATTTTCTGAAGTTGAGGAGCAACTATGGCCGGTATTGATGTTGGTGGTGGACACGGCGGCAAGCGCGCGTTGAATATGGATATCCCGCTGATCCCGTTCATCGACTTTTTGCTTTGCTTGGTGGCGTTTCTGCTCGTGACGGCAGTGTGGTCGCAAATGGCGCGTATCAACGCCGATGCGAAGGTTCCCGGACCACCACGGCCCGATGAGCCTGACGAGATCAAGCCTGAGAAGGAACTGCACGTAGAAATGCGTGGCGAGCGTAAATTCCAGCTGGTTTGGAAGGAAGGCGCGACAGTCATCAATACGATTGACGTCGAGCGCAAGGCCGTCAACGTTGGCAACGAAGGCGATGTCACCTTTCCGGCACTGGCCGAAAAAGTCGTTTCGGAATGGAAGAACAACGGCAACCACCGAGCTTCGAATGATAAGAAGTTCGATCGCGCGGTACTGCATACGGATAACAGCACACCGTTTTCGGATGTCATTGCGGTAATTGACGCCGTCTATGCGCCGCAGCGTGAATTCACGCTGGGCGTAAAGACAGACAAGGTCCCCGCATTCAATCTCACGTTCGCCGTCAATTGAGTCACGGAAAGCAATAGGGCATCATGTCTGGACAAAAGGCACTATCCCGTTTTCATCAGCCAATATCGGTCCCGGGACGAAGGTTGATTCATAACGTTCCGTTGAAGTACGTTGTGAAGAAGGCCGTGGGCGGCGGATCTCGTGCGGTCAATCAAGAAATCCCGTTGATTCCGTTTATCGATTTCTTGCTTTGCATCGTATGTTTCCTACTCGCGAGCTTCTCGGCGAGTGGCGAGTTGCCGGTGGACAAAAACGTTCATCTGCCCAAGGCGGAGAATGTCTTGGACATGACGGAAGCTCCAATGGTCGCCATTACTGGTACGCAGATCCTCGTTGACGGTACTGCTGCTGGAAGCACGCGTACCATCGAAGACGCGAACCGCATGCAGCGTATCGATGAATTATTTACGATATTGAAGAACAAGCGAGAGTTGTGGAAGCAAGTCAACCCGGGGAAGGAATTTCCAGGCGTAGCAGTGCTTCAGGTCGACAAACGCGTCACCGCTTTGGTTGTAAAGAGCGTCTTTCAGACGGCTGCGATGTCTGGCTACCCAAGCATTAGCTTCATGGTTGGTCGGCTCGGCAAGAATGAGTAGCCTCACTGTTGGGGCGTTCCAGAACCTAGCGCCGGTGCTCTCTTTCGGGGGACGCCGGCGTCGGCATTTTGACTAGGGAATTTCGACTTGGCTCGCTTACCTCATCACGCTAGTCCAGGCCTTCCATCGTTGAATGAAGCACGGGCGGAGCGCCGCCGAGCGCTTGCCATGGGTAAGGTACGCTTGCGCGCCATGCCTCCGCAATTTTGGTTGTGGACGGGTCTTGGAATAGCAGTGTTTGGCGTCATCTATTGGCGGATTGCTGCGGGGGAGCTCGAGAGTCAAAAGAGCGCGGTCATGGCCAAGCAGCGAGCAATCGTCAAGAGCTTGGGGCCCCGGATCAATCCGTTCGTCGATCGAGTCGAGGCCTGGGCTGGTGAACTGGCGCAGCCGTGGAAGGATGACCTCATCGAGCCTGGTCTGACTTGGGAAGAGATGGCTCAGAAGCCTGGCGTCTACTTGCGATTGCCGATCGCAGATGCGCTCGACAGGGTCAAACTTCGCAGCTCGGGGATGAAGTCACTGCGTGATGGCTTCACTTCATGCTTCTTTGTGGGCGATTCGTGGTCAAATGCCACCGAAGGTCCAAAGTGCCTGCGCAACGCGGATTGTCAGCCGGGGCTACTCTGTAATGATTGGGAGATCTGTACACGACCGCCAAGGCCCTACAACATGCGATTGGCGTATAGGGCCTTGCTCGTGTTGACCAACGATTGGACGAACCAACTGCACGAAGCGTCGAACGACTTGGAAGTGCGGGCAAAAGATCGTGATCTTGACCAAGTGACCCGTGTGGACGTGCCTGTCGCAATTGAACTTCTGCAACAGGCAAAGTTCGCTACCGTGGTATTGGATGAAGCACCTGAAAGCAAAGTGCTGGCCGAGAATGGCACGCTGCCGAATGAGCCGCCTGAAGCGCGGGTGCAGCGCCTACCGCATGCGGCACGGGTTGGAATTTGGAATCTGGCGACTGGGCAAATGGTCGTGCGCTGGCGTGGTTGGGCCGAAGGGCGACTGATCGCCGCAGGAAAGCCCGTCAAGCTGGGGCCTGATACGGCGGCATCCCAAGCGCGACAGGCAAATAGCTGCATGCTGGCTTGGGAACTCAAGGAACGAATCGGCAGGAATGTCGAGAAACTGCGTCAAACCGAACCAGCACCAAAAGGTGCGGCCGGCGACGACAAGCAGGCCGGCGCAGGAAAAACGCCGTGAGCGCGCCGTCGCGACCCCATAAAGGCTAAAACGCGCCGGCTGCCTGCTTTTTTGCCTTGCGGATCGCCCCGTAATGCGGGATAGATGGCGCCCCTTGACCAATCCTAGCGAAACCGTTCTCTGTAAGTCACTCGAGGTCCAAGTCGGCGACAAGGGCATTGAGCGGGCTATAAAGCACTTGAAACGTAAGATGGCTGCCGAGGGCATCCTGCGTGAACTCAAGCGGCGTCGGCACTATCTCAAGCCGAGCGTAAAGCGCCGCAAAAAGATGAGTGAAGCTGCACGTAGGCGCCGCAAGCGTTTGCGCACCGGTCAAGAATAGAGCCACTTTTTTTGGCCTTCCTTGGCTCGGTCGTTTAGTCCAGTACCGTGGCAGCGACTTCAATCAATCGATCGCGATCCGTTGTGCAGTCGCGCCTACGGCTCCGTCACGTCCTGCTACTTGGACTTTTTGTCCTAGCTGGTTGGTGGTGGTTACCTAGGGCTAAGTTAGCGTGGCGGTTGCACGACGCGTCAACACAGGCCGCTGACTACGGGCTTTGCATGGCTGGCCCCACCGGTGCTGTGTTACTTCGTGACGAGCCGGCCAAGTTCTGGCAGTTGGTGCGCAGGAGAATCGTAGCTTCTGCTGCCGAAGAACGCCCGTTGGCCGCGTGCAGTGAGTTGGCCCGTGAGCTAACCGGATCCGATGACGTTGCGCGTCTACACCAGTCTGCTGCTCGCGAATTCGCTGACTGGGGGGCTGTTGCAGGCAAACTTGACCTTCAGCAGTTAGCGGCGTCCCTTCCCCATCTAGGTGAAATGGCGCGAGGAGCGTGGCCCTTCGTGCGTGGGGGGGCGGCACTGCTAATGAAGCCGAGCTTTGGAGCAAAGGAAGCCATTCATCCTATTGGGACAACGCGACCAGGCAACCTGGTCGGTTTGACGCTTGGCAACGGCATTTATAGAGCGCGCAGGGTTACGGAGCGTGGTTGGTACGTAGTGACCTCGAACGGGCAAGAGGCGAAAGCCTATCGTTCTCGTGATCTTGGGCACAGTTGGTCACCGACTTCACCGTGGCAGACAGCACTGCAAGGCACTGCCAACCGGTGTGCGAATGAATCAGGGGAACTTGCGTTCGCCGTCGAGGCCATAAGCGCTGAAGGCTCTGTTTCTGTGAAGTACTTTAGGCAAGAGTCAAGAACGGGTCAGTCAAAGATTCCAAGGCCCATGCGCGCATTGAGGGCCTTCACCTGCGATGAAACGGCCGCATTGTTGCTCACGAGTACCACGAGCAACCAGTGGGAGCTCTGGCTTTGCGTGGCCGATCAACCGTGCCGAGTTTTGCCAACACCCGCCCAGTTAGATGGCCTTGCCGTCCAGGGCGTGGATATCGCGCGACAAAAGGGCGCCAATATCGTTGCGGTGACCCAGGGTTCACTGGTGCGGGTACTGTCGAGTCGCGACGATGGTCGTTCCTACACTCCGTTTACGGTTGCCATTGATCGAAGTGAGCTTGCGTTTCCTGCGCGACCCGTGTTGCGTCCAGCTCAACTACTAGCGATTGCAAACACGCTGCTATTGATTCAA
>CAZCNI010000187.1:0-4951 GCA_964499765.1 uncultured Polyangiaceae bacterium | reverse complement strand
ATTATCTTCGCCAAGGTCTGAGCTAGCAGCGTTTTTCCACTGCCAGTCGGACCCAGCAGTAAGATGTTGCTCTTGCTCAACTCCACATCGTCAGCTGATACCTTGCTGTCGATACGCTTGTAGTGATTATGGACGGCTACGCTGAGTACTTTCTTTGCGCGCTCCTGGCCCACGACGTACTCGTCGAGAATCGACTTGATCTCGACTGGCTTGGGAATTGGGGTCCCGCCCTCGACAGGTTCGTCCTTCTCGCCCTCTTCCGCGATGATGTCATTGCATAGAGCAATGCACTCATCGCAGATGTAGACGGTAGGCCCTGCGATTAGTTTCTTTACTTCCTTCTGTGATTTTCCACAAAAGGAGCAACAGAGGTTGCCATTAGACTCGTCGCGTCGCCGCTCCACGTGTTCTTCCTTGGACGTTAGTTATTCGTCCCAATCATCGGCTCGATTAAGCGTACCGGTCAGTTATTCTAGGTCCCACCACTTGCCGTCGCAAGCGAACCGCGCGGTATGACGACGATTTCTGGAACCTTCCAAGCAAATCGCACCACTCGGGGGTGCCAGTCACCCATGAGCCAGAGCCGTTGTTGCTGCTGATTATTAGTACCAAGCCCCAGGAAACCGAATTCACTGGGTCTTCTTCTTAGGGGCAAAGACTTCGTCAATCAGGCCGTACTCACGGGCCTGTTCCGCACCCATGAAGTAGTCCCGGTCGATATCCCGAGTAATTTCATCGTGCGAACGCCCAGTGGCCCCCATTAAGATTTCAGTACAGACATCCTTCAAGTGGCGGATCTCCTTGGCTTGTATCTCAATGTCACTGGCATTTCCGCGTGTACCGCCTGAGGGCTGATGTATCATGACCCTAGATTGAGGCAGCGCATAGCGCCGACCCTTGAGCCCAGCACCAAGCAGAAGCGCCCCCATGCTCGCCGCTTGGCCAACACAGATTGTGCTTACAGAGCACCGGACATATTGCATGGTGTCATAAATGGCGAGCCCGGCTGTGACGACACCGCCCGGTGAATTGATGTACAGCTGAATATCCTTGTCCGGGTCTTCACTTTCCAGAAACAGAAACTGAGCGATGATAATGTTTGCAACATCGTCATCAACCCCACTGCCCAGGAACACGATGCGATCTTTCAGCAAGCGGCTGAAGATGTCCCAAGTGCGTTCTCCACGATGAGTCGTTTCGACCACATGAGGGTAGATCACACTTCCCTGAGTCAGCAAGGGATGCTGATCGCGGGCACTTGACTCGAGGACGCCAAGCGCCTGGGTACGATTTTCTGGTCGCTTACGTTCCATTCGTTAGGCCTCTTCAATATGGGCTTTCGCCTCGATGAGATCCAATACCTTGTTCTCAAGAATCATGCCGATCAGCATGTCGCGCTTCTGCTTTTCGCGGTATTCGGCTCTTACCTTAGCGATATTTTTGCCGGTCTGTTCCGCGAGCTCAGCAAGACCCTCTTCGATTTCCTTGTCACCAATGGTTATGCCGGTAGTCCTTGCGATCGCTGCCATCAATAGCCCAGCGCGCACTTTCATTTCGCTCTCGGCTCGTACTTGGGCCAGCAGTTGATCACCGAGCTGTTGCGGGGCACTTCCCATGCTCCGAGCGCGTTGGAATATCTCCTGCTGCGTGATTTGCGACTGCTGCTCTACCAGTGACGACGGAACTTCAAGAGGATTCGCTTTGACCAATTCCGCGACTAGTTGTTCGGCCACGGAATTCTCGACGCGCTCCTTCTCGGACTTTTCTAGCTTCTCGCGAACGTTCTGACGCAGAGCGTCGAGCGTCTCGAAGTCGCCGACGTCTTTTGCAAATTCATTATCAACATTGGGCAGTACCCTCACCTTCAGGCTCCGAAGGGTAATCTTGAACTTGGCACGCTTGCCACGAAGCTTGGGGTGGCGATGCTCCGACGGCAGGTCGATATCAACGGCAAACTGATCGCCAACCTTCTTGCCTTGAATTCCTTCCTCAATGCCGGGAATGAGTGACCCTGAGCCAAGCTCTACTGTGAAATCCTGGGCTCCAGCATCACGGATCATCCGATCGCTTACCCATACGGTAAAGTCGATGGTGACAATGTCGCCATTCGCCACCGCTCCCTCATCGGGCTTTGCCTCAAAAGTAGAGTGCTCCTTGCGAATGCGTTCAAGTTGTTCGTCTACTTGAGCGTCCGTTATCGCGATCAGAGGTCGCTTGGCGTGAAGATGATCGTAATTAACCTGTGAAATCTCCGGAAGCACCTCGAACCGAGCTTTATACTCGAACGGCTGTTCTGGAGCCACCGCCTGTGATTCAACCGCCGGCGAACTGATTGGCTGAATCTTCTGTTCAGTTAGAGCCTGCTGAAACGTTTCGTCTACCAGACGCTTGGCAACGTCAGTTGCGATTCGAGCACCGAAGAGCTGATTTAGTACTTGTCGTGGCGCCTTGCCCGGTCGGAATCCGCGCACGTGTGACGAGCGTGCGATACTCGAGTACGATTTCTCGAGCTCCAGCTGAACGCGCTCCGCGTCAACGACAACATTGAACTCCATCAGAACAGGGCTTAGCTTTTGAACGGTTACCTGCATGTCGGACGCGGTGTTTGCCACTTGGCTTGCGGTCGGTCAAGATTGCATTGCAGTGCCAGCAAATCAAATAAGAATGGCCCTCGCAGGAGGCAGCCCGCGAGGGCCGAGTTTCCGGGAGGGAAACCCTTGAGAATCGTTGTTCAGGCCTAGACACTGGCCTACCAGGCGGTTTTAAAGGTCTTCGGCTTCCGCGGCTTGAAGCGCCGCTTCAAAAGGGTCGAGATCAAAGTCCAAATCGTCGACGTTGGATTCTTCCAGTTCATCTGCGGTCCAACCGGCGCGCATCGACGGTCTTATTAGTTCCCGCTCAAAGTCCGCGAAGCTCCCATAAGTCCGATTTCCGTACATAACTCTCGTCCTTCCAAGAAACTGGCTTCTGTGGTCCGTTACCCTCGTGTACTCAGGCAAGACCGGCTGACCGCTACTCATGGCTGCACTTGGGATTCGCTCGCCGCCCGGCTAACCTTAACCGTTTGGCCGTTTCGTCTCATGTTGCATTGCCGACCGATTATCCAATAAACTCAAAAGCACTGGATAGCCACAACTCCGTACACGCAACTACAATGTAGGATAGATCGGTCGCAACTCCAAGAAATCGGGTCAGGTTCATCGGAATCCGGTAATAAGGCAGTTGCTTCTGAAGCCGGACCCAATGACTGGACCCAATCGAATCATCGCTATCGCGAACCAAAAGGGCGGAGTTGGCAAAACCACCACGGCGGTCAACCTCGCCGCAAGCCTCACTGCCGCTGAAAAGAAAACGTTGCTGATCGATATGGATCCTCAAGGCAACGCATCAAGTGGAGTCGGTGTGGCTCCAGGTACGGCAGAGCTAACTATCTATGACGCTCTGATAGGGCGGGCGACACTCAAGGACTGTATCAAGAGCACTCCACTAAGTGGTCTTGATGTGATTCCTGCAACTCAGGATCTTACCGCTGCAGAGTACGAGTTGTTCGATGACCGCCGCGGAAGACACCTGGAAAGTCTGCTCTCGACAGCGGACATCGGTGAATACGAATACATCGTCATCGATTCACCGCCTTCGCTAGGCGTACTAACGCTCAATGTTTTGGTCGCCGCACATACGCTCATTGTGCCACTTCAGCCGGAGTATTACGCCCTTGAAGGCATAACGTACCTTATGGCAACGGTGGACCGAGTCCGAGAGTCACTCAACGCCAACCTGACCGTCCTCGGTATCGTGATGACCATGTGGGACCCTCGCAACCGGTTGGCGCATCAGGTGGCAGAGCAAGTGCGCCAGCACTTTCATGTATTCGACTCGCTCATCCCAAGAAACGTCAGGTTGAGCGAAGCTCCCTCTCATGGCTTGCCCGTTCTCTTGTATGACGTACAAAGCAAAGGCGCGCAGGGCTACTTGAGCCTTGCGCGAGAAGTGATCGAGGCTGCCACGTGACGACGGGTCCAACCAACAAGCCTCCACTCAGAGGTCTCGGCCGAGGACTTGACGCCCTACTTCCTGCGCGGATGCAAGGTCCAGCCAAAAGCGATCAACCCGCTTATGGCGATAATAACGTCTTTCGATGCGCACTCGAAAAAATCAAGCCGCAAAGGGGCCAACCTCGCCAGCACTTCGCTGCCGACGCTTTGGAGGAACTAGCAACATCCATCCGAGAACACGGGCTTCTGGAACCGCTCGTCGTTCGTCGGCTCGCGAACACTGATCAATTCGAGATAATTGCGGGCGAGCGGCGCTGGAGGGCGGCGCAAAAAGCTGGCCTCAGAGAAGTACTAGTCGTTGTCCGCGATGTTTCTAGCAAAGACGCATTCGAGCTCGCGCTCATCGAGAACGTTCAGCGAGAGGACCTGGACGCGATCGAATTTGCCGAAGCGCTTCAGCGCCTGATTGATGAACACGGCTACACCCAGGATTCATTGGCTCAAAGGGTTGGCAAAGACCGTTCAACCGTGGCCAACGCACTGCGATTGTTAAAATTGCCGTCAGACGTTAGAGAGCACGTGGTTTCAGGCGAACTGAGCGAAGGCCACGCGCGAGCGCTACTCGGGGCTCCTGATCACAAGACGCTCACTCAATTGGCTGACAAGGTCATCCGAGGTCACCTAAACGTCAGACAGACAGAGGAGCTGATTCGAGCCACCAAGCATAATAAGTCAGACAAGCCTACCGGAGCCACAGCAACTAAAACAGCCAGCGTGCGAGACTTGGAGACACGTCTTAGCCGCCACCTCGGCACTCGCTGCGAAGTGCTCGATCAGCAGGGCAAAGGCAAGATCGTTGTCCATTACGGCTCGCTTGACGAGCTCGACCGACTGCTAGAAACGCTGCTCTGACCCCAGCGTTTCTTGCACGTTTGACCATTCGTGAACTTTCAGGA
>CAZCNI010000186.1:3230-5001 GCA_964499765.1 uncultured Polyangiaceae bacterium | reverse complement strand
GGACGCTGGTTGGCCACGTAGTCAGATGCCGAAGGAAGCCTGCATTCTTGTGGACGGCGAGTCCCCAGCCGCCATCCGCTGGGTGCTGGCACTTGCAGTCATTTTGCTGGGATCTGCCGGTTTCAGTCTTTGGGCGACAAGTGCCGTGCTGCGCCCGGCACGATCGGTGTGAGCCGCGGCTTGTGGTTGTCATCGCGTTTTGGCTAGTGCGTTCCGGCGCGCGCGACGAATCATTAGGCCAACGCGGCCCCACGATGCGGAGCACTCGCCGAGTGCTATGAACCGCACGCCATGGCCATAACGTACCGCCAAGCCGGCGTCGACATCGATTCGGGTGAGGCTCTAGTTGACCGAATCAAGCCGCTTGCGCTGCGGACAAGGATTCCTGAGGTCGTTGCGGACATCGGTGGATTTGCGGGTCTGTGCAGCGTTCCTTCGGACATTGATGAGCCGTTGCTCGTCAGCGGTACCGATGGCGTCGGCACCAAATTGAAGGTTGCCTTTGCCACTGGTCAACACGGCACGATTGGGCAGGACCTCGTTGCCATGTGCGTGAACGACATCGTCACGTGTGGGGCGCGACCACTGTTCTTCCTCGACTACTTTGCCAGTGGCCGCTTGAATATCGACGTTGCGCACGCGGTCATCAGCGGCATCTCGGATGGTTGCGTGCTTGGAGAATGCGCGCTTCTGGGTGGGGAGACCGCAGAGATGCCCGGGATGTACGCTGAGGACGAATATGATTTGGCGGGCTTCGCCGTTGGCGTCGTTTCCAAAAAGGCCGTACTTGGGCCGCACCGAGTGCGAAATACAGACAGGCTGCTCGGTGTCGCGTCCAGTGGCCTGCATTCAAATGGATACAGTCTGGCGCGGCGCGTGCTCGAGCAAGAGATGAAACACGGTTGGTCGGACCGAATTGCAGGTCTTGATGCGACGTTAGGCGACGTGCTGCTCACGCCAACTCGCATCTACACTCGCGCCATTCGACAGCTAAAACAGGCCGTTGGTGACGGTCTGCATGCACTTGCGCACATCACCGGCGGTGGCGTTACCGACAATCTTCCGCGGGTGTTGCCCAAGGGCACCAAAGCCCAAGTCCGCATGCCCGAAATGCCGGCGATATTCCGCGTTATTCAGCAGGGCGGCCCTGTAGAGCTGAACGAGATGCGTCGCACCTTTAATCTGGGCGTTGGTCTGGCAATCGCGCTCGATGCACGCTGCTGGGATGCTGCCATCGAGGCCCTGACTGCTGCCGGCGAGACAGTATTTCCACTCGGCCAAGTTGTCTCCGAGCCGTCTAACGGCGAACCTTACGTCGAATTCATTTGAGGCCCATGTCAACACTTCACTTGGGCATCCTCGCTTCAGGCAATGGCAGCAATCTGCAGGCCATACTCGATGCCATTGCCGCGGGTACGCTTGACGCGGACGTGAAGATCGTGATCGCCAACGTTCCGGGAGCGAAAGCACTCGAACGAGCCGCGAATGCCGGGGTTGCGACCGCGCTGATGCCCCACCAAACATACCCTGACCGCACATCCTTCGATGCGGCATTGAGTCAATCCCTGGATGCAGCGGGCGCCGAGTGGGTTGTACTGGCCGGTTTCATGCGTGTATTGTCGCCAGGTTTCATTGCGCGGCATCATCACCGCATCCTCAATATCCATCCCGCCCTACTACCGTCCTTTCCCGGCGTGCACGCTCAGGCGCAAGCGCTGGCCTATGGCGCCAAGGTCAGCGGCTGCACCGTACATTTCGTGGACGAGGGCGT
>CAZCNI010000186.1:0-3130 GCA_964499765.1 uncultured Polyangiaceae bacterium | reverse complement strand
CTTGGTCGCTCGTTGGGCACACTGGCTGCGGCCGCTTTGTTAGCCCGGCGAGACTTTCGCGTGCTCGTCTTGGGTCAGGAAGGGCGGCCTTGCGACTACCGCTTCGAGCGATACCGCTTTCGACGACGGGCATTTACTTGGCTCGCAGGTGCGTCTCCGCCCTGGTCTCGGTTGCTGCAAGAATTGGCGCAGACTCCTCGTTTTCGACGGCGGCTCATTTCGCTCGACCCGATGTTTTCCGGCGTGTTGCCGAACCGACGCCTGGAACTTCCGCCCGACATAGAGCTGTTCTATCGGGAAATAGAGCGCGAGTTTCCAGAGGTGAGGCAAATTGTCGACGAGCTCTATGCGTCCTTTGCTTCAGTCAATGCCGCAACCGATGACGCATTCGATCGCGACGTCATGTGGCCCCCCGGCAACTTCTGGGAGCGGTTTCAAACGAATCGTGTGGCAGCAGGACTACCGCTGGTGGGTCCCCAAGAAGGCGTTGACATTCTGGCTCGCTTCCCCGCGGGGCATCCGTTTCGCGACCTCGTCACGCTTCCGGCCGAATTTGCTTCTCACATGGCCGCTCCTAGCTCTGGAGGGTTGCCCCCGTTTGCATTGGCGCGCCTGCATGGGGCGTGGGCGCGAGGTATCCATGCATTGCAGCGAGGTGAAGACGAGCTGGCTGAATTTCTGGTGGAGCGCATAGAGGCTCACAGTGGACTCTGTCGACTCAATTCACGCGCCAGCAAGATCATAGTCGAACGCGGTGCAGTATCGGGAGTTGTCGAAGAGGGGGAGGAGCATGCCGTCGGCACAGCCAACCTCATCACGGATCTTCCCGGCGAATCGATAGCTGAACTTGCGGATGGTCAGGGGATCACACCGAGCGCTCAGCGCCAGTGGCCGCGTATGACTCCAATGACGGGTCGGTACGTCGTATCCTTGCTGGTGAACAAGGAGGGGCTCCCTGAACCACTCTCCGAAGAATCTTTTCTCGTGTCGTCTCGCACCCCACGGCTTGACCCGCGACGCCCTGACATACACTTGCAACGCTTCGATCCAAGTCGGCTTGATGAAAGTGCAGCGGCAACGTCACCGCAGAGTCTTTTAGTTGCAGAGATTCTACTTCCCAAACGGGGTGTGCTTACGTTGTATGAAGCGCGCGAGGCGGTGATTGCGACGCTTCAGAGCAATTTCCCGTTTCTCGACCGCCATCTCATCGCTGTTGATTCAGCCTACGATGGCTTACCTTTGTGGGATTATTCAAGCGGTAATCGAGTCGAGGTCGACCGAGTTCACTGTAAGGAAACTGCACCAGGGGGGGAACCCATGCCGCAGTTGTGGAATCCGCAACCAGTAGGTTTTCTGGGCCTAGCGGGGGAACCGCTACGTGGGCCTATCGCTGGCATCTATCTTACGGGAAGTACGGTACTACCTGCTTTGGGACAGGAGGGTGAGCTGCTCGTTGCAACTAGCGTTGCACGTTTGATTACGCGCAAGCATGGCACGCGTCAGAGAATGCGCAGACAAATGTGGTCGCGCGTGGAGGCGGACTAAAGTTGTCCCGAAGATGGTTCGGAATCCCAAGCCGCCTGAGGCTACGGGCAGCGATGGCTAGAAGAAACTGGGAACCCACCCAGCGTAGCTGATACGATACTTTCAATGCTGCGTGTCACCTTGCTTTCAGCCTTGCTGCTCAGTTCGATATCGGTCAGCTCCCCCTCCAGAGCCGAACCTGCGCTCGCGTCCGCCACTGATGCACCGCTCGCGATCATCGGTATCGCCGACGGAGTCTACAAGGAGCAAGGAAACGCTCTTACTTGGGCTTTGAAGAGGACGCTCGATAAAAGCATCGAATGGAATAACGCTGAGGTCGGCGTGACCATGGAGGCATTGATTTCCGCGGCACATTGTCCCGAGATCCCCAACCGAACATGCCTCTCGAAAATCGCTCGAATTTCGGGATTGAAGCGGTTCATCTGGGGAACCCTGACTCTGAAACAGGGGCGAGTTACGGCCCAACTGTGGCTATTTGGCGGAGACACGACCGGTCGCACCGCGGTGCTGGAGTACAGCTCCAACATGGTTGATACCTTTGACGAAGATCTGTTGCGACTTGCCAATAATGGGTTGACCCAATTGCTTGGGGCCATCCATTTTCCGGTGCAGGTCCGTTCCAGTGAACCAAAGGGTACGATCGTGGTCGATGACGTGGTGGTCGGAAATCTCGAGGCGAAAGCCGCGAACGTTGCGGTGACGGCAGGTGACCACCGTTTTCGCCTTGTACTGCCGGATGCGACAGTCGTAGCTCGCAGCGTCCGGGTTCGGGTTGAATCCACCAACCACGTGCGTCTAGATTTCATCAGCATACCCGAATCGTAAACGCGGCCTTTTTAGATACTATCGCGAGCAAAATCGTAAATAAGTCTTCGTAGTTTCCTCGTGTTGCCGAATCGTTCGAATCTCATCTGCTAGAGTCAACATTAGCATGCGTGTCATCGCCGGTTATCTAGGGGGTCGTGTCTTGAAAGCGCCGGCAGGTATGGGAACTCGTCCCACAGCGGATCGAGCGCGGGAAGGAATCTTCTCCATCGTCGGTCCAACGAATGAATTCAAGGTTCTTGATTTGTATGCGGGTACGGGAGCGCTCGGGATCGAGGCTTTGTCGCGTGGTGCCATCCACGCAATCTTCGTGGAAAACGCGGGCAGTGCGCTCAAGTGCCTCCGCGAGAACCTAGCGGCACTTGATCTGATTCAATACTCGGTGGTTGTTCGCCGTCCAGTTGAGCGCGCACATAAGGACCTGGTAGATATGGCGCCATTCGACCTCATTTTCTGCGATCCACCCTGGCTTGCCGTTGACTCTGTCTGGCGATTCCTGGGAAAATTGGACTGGGAACGGTGGTTGTCGCCCGGTGGACAATTGGTGCTTGAGCACCCAGCGTCGAGCAAAACCACCGCGCTTCCATTTGGCGGTCTACAGGTGTCTCGTGCGCGATCTTGGGGCGACACGGCGGTGACCATTCTGCGGAAGAGCTCAACGCTCGAACAATCCTGAACATCCGACCACCTCTTCAAGTGCTCGTAGAGCTCGCCCCTTCGGCGGGCACCGACTATAGTGACCTCTTCCACGATTCATAAA
>CAZCNI010000185.1:0-5002 GCA_964499765.1 uncultured Polyangiaceae bacterium | reverse complement strand
AACCAAACTTCCAAGAGTCGTCCGATTCCGTGGCAGGGCCGCTGACGGAGCCCGTTGCGGCACGCGTGTCTTCCGCCTTCTTGGCTTTTTCTTGTGCATCGGCGGAAGGAGCGGCAGCAGCGGGCTTTGCAGCAGGAGCAGCAGGAGCCGCAGCGACGGGAGCGGGTGCCGCCGGTTTTGCAGCGGGAGCTGCAGGCGCTGGGGCTGGTGTTTGCTCGTCGAGCTTTACGTCAGCGGGTTGCACTCCTTGAGCGAATGAGGGTGCGGCAATTAGGAAACCAGACAGGACTAACGGGGTTCTGAGTCTGCGCATCGGATTTTTCTCTGGGGTGGGACGAACTACGGCAGGACTCGCTGTTGAGAACGACCATCCGAACAGAAGCCCTGAGCCGCCACTTGATACCAGCCAATCCGGCAAGCGGTAAAGAGATTTTCATCGCTGTCTCAAGCAAGAAACTCTCGGGATTCACCTTTATTGAGTCGTTGGAACGCTCGAGTGACCCTCGCGTTGTTTCTTTCGAGTCATTGGTACAGATATGACCCAGTGTCTGGCGCTGCCCGGAATGAAATAATCATTGGCTGGGTGTTCGGTTATTGTGGTCGACTCAATGGCCCATAACTTCTGCGGAGAACATTTGGGGGCAGCTGAGCCACAATCAGCTTCGCCGAGGCGGAAGTTGCTCATGCCCTTGTCAATGTTTGGAGAGAGAGTCGAGTTGCGATCCGAAGTGGAGATTGCCGCACCCGTGCGGATTGTTTGGGAGGTGCTCACGAATATGCAAGCTTACCGCGAGTGGAATCCTCTCATCGTCGAGGCCGAGGGCGAGCTCAAAGACGGTGCCGTGATCGCGGTCACCGTCAACATGCCGGGTGGCGATGAGCAGAAAGTTCGACGGCGCGTGCTCAAGCTCGAGTCGAATGTCGAGTTGCGTTGGACTGCCACACAGTTCGTGCGAGCGCTGGCGTACGACGAGCAATTCTTCAAACTAGTAGAAACCGAGAACAACCGCGTTCGCTTGTCGATTGGACAAAACATCAGTGGCGTGTTTGCTCCGCGTACGCCCAGTGAACTCAGCCGCATCTCGCAAAGCTTGAATCTCTTGAATCAAGCCATCAAGAAACGCGCCGAAGCGCTGAACGCACGGTTAAGCTAGCGTCTCGCGCCTTCCAGCGATCCATTATGCCCGTCTTTGGATTGCACAGGGCCGAAGCGATCCAAAGTGAGGGCGTGACTCAGGACAACCCCCAATCCATGTGTCGGGACGGCATATTCCCATACGGGATTCGGCATTCCAGGCGCCGGAACGGCATATTCCCATACGGGATTCGGCATTCCAGGCGCTGGAACGGCATACCCCCGTTGGGGGTTTGGCATTCAGCGGACAAGCCCGCCCCACTAGGCGACAGATCGCCGTGCGCCGGGTCGGGTCCCTGCGCACCAACAGAACTAGTAGGTCGGTGGCTTTCGGTTTGGGATCTTCCCGAGCACGGTTCGGAGCAACTTCGAGTTGCCTTCGCGCAGACAGGGATTGCAGTCATCGCGCTTGCTGTCACCGCAGCCCGACTTCTTCGTGAGCCCGATTGTCGTGTTCAGCATGCGGCGATCGCCAATCTCGGTTGCCTTGTCTAATAGTGTTTGGCGCGCCTCGCAGGTGGTTGCCTCGCGAAGATCGAGCGCCAGTGCTAACGCCGGCGATGCCTTGGGGCGCACCGTCTTGTTGAGCAGCAATTGCTCAGCCAGCTTGGCTAGCTCAGTGGGAGTTTTCTTGTCGTTGGCGAACTCGTAGAGCAGATCGGGGCCAATGGGGCCGGGCAGTGTTGCGCAAAGCCCAATCACTTCCCGCGCCGTATCGACATCCTTGGCAAATTGCACCAGTCGCTTGGTGGTGTCAGCATCGGGTGTCCCTCCCTGCTTCTCGATCGTGCTGCGCAGGTGGTTCAGCGCCAGTTTCTTTTCTGCTGCTCGACCTTGCGAAAGGGCGAGCGCTTGCTCGATGGTTAGGCTCGCAGGTTCGATCTTCTGCAGTGCATCGACCGCGCGCGGATCGCCTTGGGCAGCGCGTTCGATTTCGGTCGGCTCGGGTTTCTTCACTTCAACCGAGCTCGCCTGCGGGGGCGCGTAGCGCGCCGTTGTCTCGCTCTTGTGCGAGGCAACCATGAGACTCACCGACAAGCCAACGCCCAGGCACACTATGCCGATGACCAGTGTTGCCCACAGCGGAACACCTCCCGAGGGCGGCTTGGGAGCCCCAACGGTCGGTTCTGCTTGAAAATCAGGCGTAGTAGACGGCGCTGAGTCAGGGGGAATTTGCGACATGAACACCTCTATGCGGGTTACCTGGGCCAGTCCCACAACCAAAGTAACCCGAGTCATGGCTGCTCGGCAATCAATTCACTCGCCGCGTTCGAAAACTGGCCTTGATCACGGGGACAACCTTGCCCGCAGTTGTGGTAGCAGTGGACGCAATGAGGAGATCAGGCGAGCAAACCTGTATGACTGAGCTACGCTGACGTCCCCCGGGAGTAGGCCAAATGAAGTACTTGCACACTATGGTAAGGGTTTCGCATCTCGAAGATTCTCTCGATTTTTACTGCAACAAGCTGGGTCTGCGCGAAGTGCGCCGACATAACTCCGAATCGGGGCGCTTCACACTGGTGTTTTTGGCTGCACCTGGTGATGAGTCGGCCCAAGTGGAGCTGACATACAACTGGGATCCAGAACCCTACACCATGGGTCGTGCCTTTGGACACCTTGCGTACCAAGTTGACGACATCTATGCGACCTGCGAGCGGCTGATGCAGCAAGGGGTTGTCATCAACCGACCGCCGCGCGACGGCCACATGGCGTTCATTCGCTCACCCGACAAGGTCTCGATTGAGTTGCTGCAGGCTGGCGCAGCGCTACCTCCGCAAGAACCCTGGGTGAGCATGAAGAATACAGGTGAATGGTGACTGAGCACTCATCGCATTCTGCGGCGACGCCCGCCGATGACGCAGCGGAATGGTCGAAGGACCATCTCGTCCGTTGGCTGCGTTTGCATTGTTCTGTTGCTGTTCTGGGCCCCGACCCCAAACAGGCTCCGGTGCTCAAATCCGCAAGGATGTTCCGTGACGCGGCGGAATGGTCGGAGGACCACTCCGGTGCTCGGTCAAACTTCGCCAACAAACGAGCTTGACGGGCGGGGCTTTTGAAATGCAAAGAATGAAAAAAATGGTGAGTGAATCGCCACCGTTATTTCCTCGCCGGATCCTTATCGCAAGCCTGGCCGGTTTGCTGGTGCTTTTCTTGATTGTCTTACACCCACTCGCACGCTCCGTGGCTCGGGCTGCTGCGCTCAACCGGGGGTGGAACCTGCAGAGTCAATCGGCGCGTTTCGGCTGGCGGGGGTTGTGGCTGCGGCGCGTGCGCGTCACGGCTGCGAACGCACCCGAGTTGCAAGCAAACTTTGGTGCCGTGCTCGTGCCTTGGTCTGGCATGATCGGGAGCAAGCGTGTGGCTGTTTACGGTGGTGAAGTTCGACTGCCGGCCCGTCTCAATGGGCTCAGTCAGCGCTTGAACAAAAAAGCACCCGGTCAGTTAGGTGCACGAATAGCGGAGCGCTGGCAGGCTCAATTCGCTGGGCTCACACTATTGTGGCAGGCGCCGGCCGAGGACGTGCGGTTCGCCGCCTGGGGCATCTCCGGCGATGCTTCGAATCAAAACTGCCGGCTCAGCGTGGACCGTATCGAGGCCGGGTCCGCACGTTTGAATGGCGTGCTGACTCAAACCCAAGCCGTGCTGAGCCGCGCCAACACCGACTGGACCCTAGAAAAAGCGGAAGTAGCGCAGAGCAGTGTCGTTTTGGTGTCCGGAAATCGCACGCCGTTTCAACCGGCGAGCTCGACCGGGCCAATCGCGAAGTCGCCCCCCGTGTCGGCGAGTCATGCGAAAACCATCGCCGCCAAAGTCGCGATCGACGTGCCAGAGCCAGACGGCATCGAGCGGCTAGCTGCTGCCTTCGCGAAGTTACAGAACTACACACAGCGACTGCGTGACACGTTTCAGAAGCATGTGGCTACCTCGGCTTTGCTCGATGTGGGCGAGTTGAATCTTCGGTGGCAATACTTAGAGCAAAAGCTCGACATTGGGCCGCTGCACACATTGGTGAAGCACGATGCCGACGCGACCGAGTGGACCCTCGAGCAAAATGCCGATGCCAACGCGGCCCGACGCTTCCTCAGCGTGCGAGTGCCGAACCAACCATCAAAAATAGAACTCGACGCTGACATGGGGCAGGTGTCGTTGCAGACGCTGGGGGTCAAGGAGCTGGATCTTGGCCTGCACAACGTGGCTGACAGCAAGCTCGCTGGTGCGGTCAAGGTGTCGATTGACGAGATTGGCTCTACCGCGCTGTGGGAAGCAACCGGTGAGATCCGTGACCTAAACGTGACCCAACCCTGGTTGGCTCCAAGGCCCATCGAAGGCATTCAAGCAGCCTTTTCTGCCAAAGGTGAGTTGAAGTGGCAGCCGGAATTCTTGTTGAAAGTGCAGAACCTCTCCTCCAGTTTTGGCAAGGCGCGCATCGAACTCTCGGCGCAAGTACAACGCAGGTCAGCCGAAACCATCGCCAGTGTGGACCTGCAAGTGCCACTGGCTGCCTGTGAAGATCTGGTGGACGCGCTGCCACGCGGGCTGGCGCCCTTGGCGTCCGAGGTGCATCTGGATGGAACCCTCTCGCTACAGTCGGGGGTTCGCTTCAACACTGCGCAACCGAACGCGACCGAGGTGCAGTGGAAGTTGGCTAATGGTTGTCGAGTGAAGTCCGCGAATTTGGCGGTTTCCACTGAGCGTTTCCGCGCGCCGTTCATTCTCGAGGTCCCCGACGAGCACGCGGTGTTCCAACAGCGCGCATTCGGACCCGGCACTCCCAATTGGGTTGCTGGGGTCGATATGAGCCCGCAATTGGCCAATGCCGTCCTGGTCTGTGAAGATGGGGGCTTCTTCAATCACAATGGCTTCGAC
>CAZCNI010000184.1:0-5070 GCA_964499765.1 uncultured Polyangiaceae bacterium | reverse complement strand
CAAGTTTCAACCCTGAAATATTGGCACAGGAAGATCAGAAGATCGGAAGGGGCATATATTTTGAGTAAATCCTTTCGTCCCTTCCTCCCCTTCCTGTGCAAAAAATCCGGAATGGCCACTTTTTGCGCTCCCAATCATAGTAGGCCGCTCCGAGTTTCTTCCGCGATCGGAAGATCGGATGCAGGAACTATATCGATCTGATACACGCAAACCCGATCGGCCCGTTCCAGGAGGCTGCAAACCCGATCGGTCCGGTCCCGGAGGCTGGGAAGTGGTGATGAGTGCTACCGAACATGCCGATGCACGCGACAATCGGTCGCGGACGGCCGCTTGCGGGTGAACGCCAAGGCGTTACCCGACTAGACGCAGTCGGCGTTTCTTGTCACCAAAGTCTGGGCTCACCAAATGAGCCGGTTTGGTCTCGAGCGGAACGTCGCGCCCCTTGGCGTAGATTGGGTGCCGACCCTGCTCGCGATACCATTTTGCCGTACTGGCAGTTTGGAACAGTTTCTCAACGACCTGGCGCCAGCCAACGCCCGTGTTGTAGGCGCAAAAGGAGATTTCTCCCATCTGGGTGCCATACGGGATGATGCACATTTCCGTGCGCCGAAAATCATAGTTCCACAGGTCTTGAAACCACATTCCAGCAACGAAGAGAAAACGCCACGGGAAAGCGTTGGCGTCACCTTCGCTGGCACCCACGCGACCGCCCTTGATTCCGATCTGACTGAGCATTTGCGCGACGATCTGCGGCACGTGATAGCCCTGCGGCGCGGCCTTGGAGCGAAAATTGCGCAACACACTCAGCGCGAGCGTTGCGTAGGTAAGCGCCTTGTTGGGTGCAGCGTCAGCCACTTGCTGCACGTCCTTGAGTAGCTGCTCGAGGTTGAGAAACTCCGCGAGCGGCACCATCTCTTTGGTCTGCTTGTTGACGAGCAGAATCGTCCCCACTCCACAATTGGGGTGGCAGCCGCAATTGAGCGATCCAAAGGCCGCGTTGGGCTCCTGCAACAGGTCTACGAGATCACTGAATGGGTTCATGGCACTCAGCGGTACCCAGTCGCGCAGCGGTTCAGTGATACCCAACTGCGACTTCAAATCATGCGCCAAATGGCTCAGTGTGTAACGCTTGGCAGCGCGCTGCTCATCCGAGACGTCTTCATCCCGTCCCGTGAAACTGATAGGTTGAAACGATACAACGGTGATCTTGTTGGCGTTCTCGATGGCGAACTGAACGACCTTGCCAACCTCTTGGTCATTGACCCCACGCACGACAGTCACAACCAGCACGACGTCGATGCCGGCTTGGTGCAGGTTGTCGATGGCTTGTTGTTTGACGTCGAACAGGTTACCGACTTTGCGGTGCTTGTGTATTTCGTTGCTCGTCCCGTCAAATTGGAGATAGACCAACCGCAGCCCAACACTTTTGGCCGCGTGACAGAACTTTACATCCTGCGCAAACGCAATGCCGTTCGATGCGCACTGAACGCAGAAGTAGCCCACTTGTCGCGCGTAGGCGACCGCCTCGAGGAATCGAGGGTGCAAAGTGGGCTCACCGCCGGAAAACTGCACGCTCATTTGTCGACGCGGCTGCACTGTCACTGCATCATCGAGGATTTTGCGAATGTCCTCCCACTCGAGTTCATGGACGTAGCCAACCTGGTTGGCGTCCATGAAGCAAGGTTCGCACATCATGTTGCAGCGGTTGGTTAGATCAACCGTGAGGACCGAACCGCGGCCATATTTGATGGTTGAAGTGCCGTGATTGCGTAGCGACGTCTTGGGCGCGAGAAAGTCTCGTCCGGGAAACAGGCTCTCCACGTGCTGCATGAAGGCAGGATCGATACTGATGACATCCTCGAACTTGCCATGCTTGGAGCACTCTTTGCGCATAACGATGCGACCGTCCTGCTCGACGATGTCTGCCGAGATCTCTCCCGGGTGCCCGTCGATGAGCACCTGCCAATCTGTTTCACCCGCCAGAATCGAGGCACGCACTTCTTTGACGCATTGCGGGCACAGTGAGTCCGTGCGCCGAGGCCAGCCAAGCGGAGGTTTGCTTCGCTTCGTCTGCAAGGGTGCAGGCGCCCAACTGGGCTGCGGTTTCACGCCAGACTTAGACGCCAGCCATTGCACCCAGTGCGGCCATAGAGCATTGGCAACAGCACCGGCTGTGGCTTCCGTGTGAATCAACGCCCGATCGATCAGGGTTGGCATAGTCGGATGCAAGCTAACACGTGAATTTGAGGCCGGCGACCGAAAAGCCACGGGGGGTCATGCCAAGAGTCCGAGACGCCCGAGCAAAGCGGACGGGTCCGGTTTTCTACCGCGGAAAGCCACGAACAGGTCCATCGGGTCTTTGGAATCGCCCAATTCCAGGACGCACTGTCGCCAAGCTGCACCAACATCGGGATTCTCAACCCCCTGTTCAGCGAACCGTTGAAAGGCATCCGCCTCGAGCACTTCAGCCCACTTGTACGCGTAGTATCCAGCGGCATAACCGACAGGGTGAGCAAAGAGGTGCGTGAACGTGGAGACCATCGCGTAATCGGGTGGCAGAGGTGCCGGCGTGTACTTCTGTTGAACCTCGCGGGCGAACTGCAGCACGTCCCCTTGCGGATTGGGAGCATACTGCACGTGGAGCGCCCAATCGAGTGCGGCAAAGCCGAGTTGACGCATCTGCGCCGTGGCTGCGCGGAACTGCCGCACGGCGCGCAGCCGCTCGAGAAGCTTCGGGGCAATGGGTTCATTGGTTTTCCAATGGCGAGCAAAGCGCTGTAGGACTTGAGATTCCCAACACCAGTTCTCCATTATCTGCGACGGCAGTTCCACGAAGTCATGAGCTACCCGTGTACCCGCCAATGAACGCAGCTCCACTCGTGAGAGGCAATGGTGCAACAGATGCCCAAATTCGTGCCAGAGTGTTTCTACTTCACGATGGCTCAATAGGCTCGGCATCTCTTGATTCGGAGGGTTTGCATTGCAGGCAACAACGGCAATGTTTGGGTTCCCGGAGACCAAGCCATGCATCCACGCGCCGCCTTGCTTATTCTCGCGGGGGTATAGATCAACATAGAAAACCCCGAGGCGCGAGCCACCCGCATCTTCGATGGCGTAGGTACGCACGGCCGGGTCCCACGTTGGCATGCTGGTGAGAGGCTGGATACGCAGGCCAAACAGTTCGCTGCAAACGGTGAACACTGCTTCCAACATAGCTTCGACCTGGAAGTAGCCGCGCAGCTCCTCCTCATCAAAATCCAAGGTCTTTTGACGCATTTTCTCTGCGTAGTAGGCGATATCCCACGGAGCCAATTCGCTGACTTTCGAACCGTGCAGTTGGTTTCGAAACTCGAGCAATTCCCGCCGTTCACGTTCGAATGCGGGCAGCGTGGCCTGGGCTAACTCATCGATGAACTGGCGCACGGCTTGACCATCTTTCGCCATGCGATCAGCCGTTGCCAAGTCGGCAAAGTTTGCAAAGCCTAGCAGTTGCGCCTTGGCGTGGCGCAACCGCAGGATCTCTTGCATTAATCCGGGGGTAGCAAAACTACCTTCTCTGCAGCGCGTGTCATTCGTACGCCACAGCCGCTCGCGCAGCGCCGGGTCGTCAGCATAAGTCAGCACGGCAATGAGGCTCGGTGCCTGTAGCGTCAACCGGTAGCCGTCAAGTCCCTTGGCCTCGGCGCTGGCACGAGCAGAAACCACTGCCGACTCCGGCATGCCTGACAAATCGGACACGTTGGTTGTTACCCATTCGAAGGCCTGGGTGGCGTCCAGAACATTCTGCGAAAACTTCGCCGTCAGTTGGCTCAGTTGTTCGTCAATCTGGGACATTTTCGCCTTATCTGCTTCACCCAACTTGGCCCCGTGGCGCCTGAATTCATCCAGCGTCTTGTGCAACAAACGTTGGTGGACGGGTTCGAGTTGCTCGGCCTCGGGCGTATGCGAGTAACTCTCAAGACGCGAATAGACACGACCATTGAGCAAAAGACCCGAATAGAAATCGGTCGTAATCGGCAGCGTTGCGTTGTACGCGGCACGCAGCTCGGGTGTCGTGGCAATTGATTCCAAGTGCTCGACAATGCTCGTCGCGAGTTCCACGGGCTCCGTAATGGATTCGAGCGCGCCGAGCGTGTTACTCCATTGCGGCGGCGTCGAGGCCTGACCCAATTCATCCAGTCTGCGCTTGGCATCGGCAACCAGCTTGGTAATGGCCGGCTCGATATCGCAGGCTTCGATCTTGTCGAACTGCAGGGGGTGTTTTGGTTCAATTAGATAGGATTGCATCAGTGACCTTGCGGCAGTTGGCTGGAAAGGGGGTTGTCGCCCCGCCTTGGGTAAATTCGACTCGTCGTTCACGCAGAGCGTACTAGGCTTTATGCTGTGCTCAACCGTTCCGCGATCATCCTTAGCGATCTGCACCTTGGGCCGACTTGCCCGAAAGACACGGAACAGGCCGCGGTCACCGTAATTCGACGTCACCCGGGCTCCGACGTGCTCTTGCTCGGGGACACGCTGGACTTGTCGATTGATCCTCCGCGCAACGACCCCGCACAGAGCGCCGCCAAACATCTGGCAGACCACCTCGATTTTCGGCTCGCGCTGCGCGAACAGCTGCAGCGAGGTGCCGCCGTGATGCTCTTTGCCGGCAATCACGACGCACGACTGGCGGAGCCCGGCGTGCGAGCGCAGCTGCTGAGTCAACTCGATTTGACCGATGATGCCCCGCTGCATTGTGGCCTGTGGTGCCTGCAGAGGGCCGGGGTGCACATGGAGCATGGCAATCTCTACGACCCCGACAACACCCATGGCCATCCCCTGGTTGCGCCGGGTCAGAAACTCGAGCCCTTGGGGATCGCGATGATGCGCTCTGTGCTAGCGCCAAACAACGCGCTGTTCTTTGCCCACGAGAGTGAGATCACGCCTTGGGCAGGCCTCACTCAAGCGTTCGTGCGCATGGGTGCCCGTGCGCCCCAACTCATCGCTCGCTACTACTACGAGTCAATGCGGCTCTTCATACACGCTAAACCAAAGGCGTTTGCCGAAGCATGGCGCATCGGCGATCAACGA
>CAZCNI010000183.1:0-5074 GCA_964499765.1 uncultured Polyangiaceae bacterium | reverse complement strand
CGGCTGCGGCTGCGGCTAGTTTCTGGTGTGCGGCGCAGAACCGAGCAACGCTGTCACGCCCCTCTAGCGTGCTATTTTGTAACGCAAAGACTTGTCCAAACGAGTCTGCGTAGGCCAATCGATCAACGACCGAATCTGCGACGCACACGGTCTGCTTGTCGAGCGTCCCACACCGACGAATCGTGCGGTTGGTGCGCCGCTTATCGATGTCTTTCTGAATCGCCGCTAGCGATTGTGTTTGCGCATCGAGATAACCGATAAGGCCGTCGCACACGGTTTTCACTGGTGCCGATGCGTCTTGCACGATCTTCGACAGATCGCTTTTGGTGCCAGCGGCTGGACTCATTTGGCTCACCAGCGAAGTGACAGCGTCGCGCACCCCCTGGTCATTGACGTCTGACCAGTCTGCAGTTGTAATTCCGGTTCGAGCTGCCTCGAGTCTCCCGCTGCTTTCCGCATCGGCACCCGCTGCAACGTTGCCCACATGCTCACCGTACAGGGACAACACGAGCACGGCCCGCCGCCACAGCAGATCGCTCTTCAACGCGCTTCCGCACGTCTCACTGACAGGCTTCTCGGTTCCGGGCACCGGCTGGGGCCCAAGAGACTCTTGCCACAAGCAAATCTGTGCCCCCTGCGGCACGGCTTGCGCGTTAATTGCCAAGTCCCGTCCAATCTCGCCCACGCTCGCTCCCGATTGCACCGCCTGCGCGCCGCACGCTAAGGCAAGGCCGGCGCAAAGGGACACACTCCAGTAACGAGGAAGGGATGTTGATGGAACGTGAGATTGTCGAGTCATAGCTGACGTACATACCGCAACTCCCAGGGCCAGCGCAACCCGACTCACCCAGTCACCCTCCCGCACCCGATTGCGCCCGGAAGCCACCCAATTTGAGCTGTTCTTATGCTTTCGAAACACGGAAATTGAGCATTGCTCTATCAACTCCGCAGATTCGGCCAGCAGAGAACAACGTCCTCGCTGCGCCTGACCACTCATCACATCTCAGAAAACCCACCCGCCAAGCTCGTTCACTACGCCCTGGGGGCGTTGCTCGCTGCGCGATGAACGCTCATATGCCTATTGCGTATCCTTCACACCCACTACGAAGTACTGGGTGTCGCCGAAACAATGCGTTGGAATGCCCACGTGTTCTTCGTACTTGATGGACACGCGATGCCCGACAAGCGCATCGAGCTGCTTGACCACGCTATCGTCAGGAACGGTGAACGCAAAGATTTCAGCGGGTTGCCCGGCAACGTTGACCATGGCTAACTCGCCCTCGTTGGTTTTGCAGACCCAACCTTTCTTCGAAATCTTCTGCACGAAGCCTACGCGCTCGCCCGATGAATACACAAAGTGAAGCGTCGCGTAGGAATAGAGCGCGGTCCCCAATACACCGAACAGCAGAGTCCCAACCACGATTCGGACAACCCATTTCTTGGTGCCGGTCCCGATTTTCGCCAAATCCATAGGCCCAAAGACTATCTTTGGTTGTCGGGAAGAGCAAGAACGCCCCTGTTTTTTCTGCGCCAACTATGAGACCATGCGGCCCGGCAGAACAAGTATCATGGTAGCAAAACGACAGCCGGCGCAGGCAGTGGACCTTGGCGCCATTTTTCCCTTGCTGTGCGAGCACGTGAGGACTCATGGAGCCGCAAAATGGACCGATCTCACTCGTTTGGGGGTTACCAAACCGTTGCGTGAGGCAGCTGCTGCCCGGTTGCTCAAGGCAGGATTCGAAGTCACACCAAAGCTGGTCCGAATCCCAGTTGCCGAGCAAATTCAATCAGCGCTCGCCCAGAGGGGGCAACTCCCGCTCAAGGGAATGCAAAACATACTGGCTGGGTGCGCGGCAAAGGAACTTCCGTCAGTCGTCGAGCAGGTGGTCCATCGCGGCGCAGCCGTTAGAATCTTGCGCACCAAAGCGCAGTGGCTTGCACCTGCCGATGCGGATGTACTGACGGCTGATGAGCTGCGCGCACTGCATCGCTGCGTGACCGAATGGAGCAAACAGACCCACCAAGCAATTGCGGCGGGCAAGCAACGGTTGTCCATTTGGCGCCCGGATGTTCGATCGCTGCTCGAAGTACTTGGTACGTTTGAGCAGAGTGAGAGCATGACCAAACCAAGTGGTGCAGAGGTTCGTCAGCGCCTACGCAAAGTCATCAAAGAGCAGATCAACCCAACGGTTGGATTGGCGTTCGTTCCGACCGTGGTGCAGAATCTCCAACTGCCGATCGATGAAGTACAACGGCTGTTGGTGGAAGAAGCCAGACAAGGACATCTCGAGCTACGGCCCGACTCGGGGACTGCTCGATTCACTGACGCCGAGCTCGCTGCGGCACCGTGCGGACCCGATGGTTCGCGCCTGCTTTGGATACGATTACCCGAGGCAATGGCGTGATCCCCAGCAGCTTAGGCATGCAACCCCAGGCGCAACCCTGGACTTCGGACGGCCTCGATGTCGAGTCCGTCAATCAGAAGGCGGGTCAGGCGCTGGTCGGTAGTGTACAGGCGCTGCGCATGCAAGCGCAGCAGCAATTGCAGCCGCAAACACGGGTACATGTGGTACTTGGACCACCGGGCGCTGGCAAGACGCACCTGTTCGGCCGCTTGCGCCGCAAGCTCGGACCCCGCGCAACACTCGTGCATCTGCGCCCACTCGTCGGCTCCGACATCCGACCTCGTTATCTCATCGGTCAGGTCTTCAATCAGTTGGCCCAAGTCACACATGAGATCACCCAAGCCGACTCATTGGTGGGTGCACTCATCGCTTGGTCACGGGGCGCAGATGCAGAAAAGCCTCGGCTCATGCTCGAGGACTTTCGTCGCACGGACTCCAATGACCAGCACCGCGTACTCGAACGAATCATCGAGAATACGCTCAGCGCGCGACCGGATCTAGACGAAGCGGTTCTGCGCGCACTGCTGCAGCTACCAACACTTTCGACGTTGTTTCGCACCGCGATGCTAAGTTGGCTCGGCGGGTTCGATCTCGACCCCGCCCAGTCCGCTCGCATTGGCGTCACCGGAGCGTTGCCCGACGAGCGACTCATGGGAGCGTTGCGCACGCTCGCGGCAATTGCCGCGGGAACTGCGCCGCTGGTGCTCGTCTTCGATCAATTGGAGAACCTGATCGACGCGAGTGACGCAGACGGTCGAGTGCGCGCGTATGCCAGTCTCGTTGCTGAACTAGTAGACAGCGTGCCCGGTCTGGTTCTTATCCAGATGGCAGTCGATTCCGATTGGGCACGCGATATCGAACCTCGCCTGGGTCAAGCCCAGAAGAGCCGTGTCCTTGGTCAACGCCACCTACTGCAACTGCCGAGTATCGAACAACGTCAAGAGCTCTTGCAGCACTGGGTAGCGCGCCTACCCGCACCTGAAGCGCCATTTCCATGGCCATTCACCAATACGCAAGTATCGGCGTGGACGACCGCACCCGGCATGACACCACGCATGCTTCTGCTTACGGCCGAGCACGCCCTACTCGAAGGCGAATCAACCGGACCCACAGAGCAGACTCCTCCACAATCGTCACCGGACGATCAACTCCAAAAGCAGTGGCAGCGTCACCTTGAGTCGGCACGGGTTCAACTGGACGAAGCCGCGCAGATGAATCGAGGCCCCGAGGCAGAGCACTGGGTCGATGCGCTTCTGCTGCTGGCCCCGCTGCTCGGTGCGAAGTGCAGAGTGACGCGCGACGGCGTCACTTACCTGAACCTCGATGAACGGCCACAGCATGTTAGTGTGCTTCACGACGTCCACCCGCAGACGATCGCGGCCCGCATGCGCCGCTGGTTGGGTTCGAACGACAGCCGAGTCGTACTTCGTGAACAGTGGCGCGCCTTCCCCACTACCTGGCACGCGGTGAATCGACTCGCCGATGAACTGAGTTCACAACCCTCGGTACGGGTGTACTGGGTCGGCCGTGAAGACGTCGCAAGGCTGCTTGCTCTGCGCTCGCTGGTGATGCAGGCGCGTTCGCACGACGTGGTTGGCGCAACTGGTCAGCCCATCACCGATGCGGAGGTGACGCAATGGATACAATCCCGTTGCTCGCCTGAACAGTGGCCACTGTCTTCGTTCATCACTGGCGAAAGTTTGGACACACAGAAACCGCCGGCGGCAAACACCACGAGGCCGCCACCCGTTATCCCGCACAGTAAACCTCCCGCGGAACGTCGCCGCTCGTCGCCCAATGCACTCAGTACGGCGCAAAGCCGCACCCTGCAGGTACTCGAGCATCTGCGAGTGGCTTCACTCGATCGTTTGGCGCGTGAAACTGCCGCGCGGGGAGTCCCAGTGACGCGCAAACAAATCATCGAAGAGCTCAAACAGGCAGGCGCTGTGGTGCGCTGGTTTGGGCGCTCAATCGTAGCGCTGGTTCCCGAGGACGGCGCATGAGCGATCGTGACCTGCAATTCAGCGTCACCGAGATCCGCAATGCGTTGCGGTGCCCGCGTGTGTTCGTGCTTGGACGTTTATTGGGTCGTTGCGTCACTTTTCCGGTCGGGTCTTCTTGCTTGGGCGCTACATTTCACCGAATCGTCGAGCGATTTGCGGCGACCGTGAGCATGCCAACGCAAAGCTTTGCCCAGTTGCCGCCGGGCAGCCCGGCTGATGTGATTGCTCGCGGGCTCACGCTCTGGTTGCTCGACATACTCACCGACGAACTCGAGGCAGACGCGACGCTTGCCACCATGCCGGGTGAAGTCGATGACCTCGCCGAGGCACTGCGAGAACTGGCGAGTTACCTAGCCGAGGCCGTGGCCGCGTTCGAGTCGCGACCTGCCTCTGCGCTCTCGGCTCTGGTCCATGCTGCTGAACGTAAAGTCTCGGCGCTCTTGAATGAGTCAGGTGTCACGGTCACTGGACGCGTGGATGCGCTGTTCATGACTTCGGATGAACGCCTGCACGTGGTCGAGTTCAAGCTCACGGATGAGGCCAACGATGCACTGGACCGCGCACAAGTGGCGCTTTATCGCGAACTCATGCTCAGGGAGGGAGCCGAAGATGCCACCGCCACCGTGCTGCGATTTCGTCCATTCTTGACGCAAACCGTCCTCAGCC
>CAZCNI010000182.1:0-5109 GCA_964499765.1 uncultured Polyangiaceae bacterium | reverse complement strand
GTTTGGGCCGAAAACATGGAAACTGGCGTGCGCGTCGCGCAACTGAATTGCACAACCGATGGCTGTAAGGTTGCCGACGTCAAGTTGCCAGGTCTCGAGAGTCGCTGGTGGTGGACGGTCGGTCCCATCGGCGATAAGGTGCTTCTCATGTGGCGCGCAGCTCTCGGCGAGTCGCGCATGCGGATTGCGCCCATTGCGCAGCTGGAACAAGCCAAGGAGCAGGTACTGTTCGACGACCAAGACCACGGCGGTCCAAAAGCAGGCGAGGCGCTTTCAATCTATTCGGATAGTGCCGCGCTGTTAGTCTTCAAAGACGAGCCACCCGTCGCGCTCACCGTGCAAGCGGACGGCTCGACACACGTGGTGACCGCGAAGTAGAGCACTTCAGTCGGGCACGTTCACAAGCTAGCGCGCAGCCGACGGTGCCGCGGAAGAGGCCAGTCCTTCGAGCAGTTTGCGGGCGCGGCGCGCCCATGGGCGCGCTTGGCGCTTGACGTGGCGGGGCGCGTCTTGATGGTCGCGTAGCGCCCGGCGCAATTGCTCTTCAGCCTCGGCCCGATACTGCGCGCGCGTCAGCACCTCGGCCAGTACAACGACATGACTGAGCTTTGGACTGCGCCGCACCAAGCGTTCTAGCAAGTCGATGGCCTTGGTACGCTCACCGACTTTCTCGTAAGCGTATGCCAATTCACCGAACGTGTCGTAGTCACGGTACGCCGGGTGACTCTCGACAATGCGTTCTAGTCCCACAATTGCCGCGTTATCCTGCCCAGTTTCCAGCGGGAACCTAGCGAGGCGACTGCGGGTGCCGCTGCAGCTGCGCGGGAACCACTTGCGGTCACCGTACGCCCATCTTCCGTTGCGCGAGAAGCTATCGAGGCCACTGCATGCCGCTCTCGCGCTGCGGGGGAAACATTCGCGGTCGCCGCAGGTGAATATCCCGCTGTGCAATAGCCATTATCGGCTCGGGTTACCGGTGCTTGACCGGCGCGAGCCCGGGCAACGCAGACATCATCTCCTGCTGGCGCCCCACGACGAGCCGCAACGGACGCAAGCCGGCGCCCAGTGGCGGAAGGCACCTTTTGGATGCACAGGATGGCAGGGAAGGGAGCAGATCGTTTCCGAATCTGCCGCAACGCTTTGCCAGGCAACCCGCGCTGGTTGGGCCGCAACAACATCAAGCGCAGAGCGATGCAAGTCTTGACCCCAGCGCGGGAGGTGCCACTCGATTCGCTCGGCGCGCTCGCGAAACACCCCGACGGGCCAGAGGTAGTAATGCTCTAGGTCAGGTCGTCGGCTTCAATTGGGCCAAGGGCGCTTCGACACCGGACACCGCGTCGGCAGGAACCTTTCATTGGGCCGGGGGCAAAATATTTGGACCGTAACGTCTTCGTCGCACGCCTGTACACTTGATGGCGTGCAACGCGCCCACTGGTCGTCGTTGAATGGCTATCGCAACCCGCGGTCCGAGTTGCGCAGCGGAAGAAGCACGTAAGATGCACAATAGAGCACTCTTTGTTTCATTCATGGTCGTTGGCTCGGCACTGGGTTGCAGCGGCACTAGCGGCACTGACGGGGACAACGTGGGCAGTTCGGGCGGCGTTGTAGGCACTGCAGGCGCAAGTGGGAAAGCGACGAGCTCCGCTGGCGGTGCCTCGACCGCGTTAGGGGGGACAACGGCAGCGTCGGTGGGCGGCGCTCAGGCCCCAGGTGGCGCTACGTCGGCGCCTGGATCGCAGTCAATCGGCGGAACCACGACCTCTGGCGATAGTAAGGCCAATGGTGGTGGGACTTCGTCGGTTGCGGGAGGAGCTGCTGCCACTGGAGGCACGACCACCGCGATCGGTGGCAGCAAGGCAACAGGTGGGTCGCCAGCCAACGGCGGCGCAACCGGTGGCAGCAAGGCTAACGCTGGCTCGGCCGCAACGGGCGGAGCCAAGGCGGTGGGTGGAACCTCGGCAGCAGGCGGCGCAACGACCGCGACCGGCGGAACACCAACGACAGGTGCAACGACAACCGCTGGTGGATGCGACGCGGGAACGACAACGACCACTTGGGCCAGCAATTGTCCTACCGCGCCAGCCACGACTTGTACTGCAGGCACTTGGGTTGCAGGTGGTCCACAGAATGACACTTGCTGCTCGGCAATGACGCTGCGCTCGGAGTCCGCGCACTTTGCAGTCTACGGAGACGAAGACGCCACCACGGCTGCATTGGCGCAATCCGCTGTCGACCATTTGGAGACAGTGTGGAGCCTCTATTTTGGCAACCCGATGTACGAGCGTGAGCCCTTCTGTAACACGGCGAACAAGATCAAGGCTGACATTCACGTCCATTCCAGCTGGGGGCTGACGGGCGGCTCTTTTGATAACCGCATGGGCATGTGGATCGGCACGGACGGCTTGACTGATCACTGGGGCCTCGCGCATGAGTTCATGCACGGCGTGCAATCCGTCGAGGGCGGGCTGGCCTGCAATCAATCGAATACCTGCGGCTGGATCTACGAAAGCCACGCCAACTGGGCCGCGCAGCAGCAAGTGGAATATCACGGCACTGACGCGCACTGTACTGAACTGCTCGTCAACGCGCCCCACCTCTACCTGGGATCCACCAGGGATCGGTATTGCAATTACCAATTCATGGAATTCCTCAAGGACAAGGATTGCTATAGCGCGGTCAACGCTATCTGGACGGGCACCACCGTCAACGACCCATTCACTGCCATCATGAACGGCATGAAATGGAACATCACTCAGCTCAACGACTTTCTCGGCGAATGGGCCACGCACAACATCACTTGGGACTACCAGGATCCGCCGCCTGAAAGCACCGCGGGCAATAACCAGGGCAAGTTCTACCGTGGCCTGTACGGCGCAATCACCAGCACGACCCAGAACACCCAACGGTTTCGCACCGCCAAGGTCGAGCAGCTCGATACCGACTTTGCCAACAACCGGCGGTTCATGTCGCCCTTCTATCAAGCACCGCAACGCTGGGGCTACAACATCATTCGGCTGTACCCCGATTCCGGAGCAACTAGCGTAACCGTTACTTTCCGCGGCGTGACCTCGGCGGCGCCAAGCCCGGATTGGCGTTGGGGCTTGGTCGCTACTGACACGGGGATCACAACGGCTCGCTACAGCGCCTTGCAGAGCGGCTCGGATGCCGAGCTTACTTTCTGCGTCAACGCGGGCGAGCCTCTGTTCATGGTCGTCATGGCTACGCCGTCGACTCAGCAGCAGATCGTTTGGGATCAGGCGTACAACACGGTGCCCCGCTACCCGTACATGATCCAGTTGGCCAATGCTTGGCCCGATGGATACCAGGGTGGAAAGCTAGACGCATGTCCATCGGGCACGGTGCGCATCGCCAACGGTGGCGGCTGCGGTCCGTCTGGCCTTGCTTCGACGGTCTACGTCGGGCCGTATGCTTTGGTGACGGGTACCGGCGTGACCGGCTCGGCACGCATCCAGGATCACGCCCAAGTGCTCGGCGGTAAGGTGACTGATGCCACTGTTGGCGCGCTCACTGTTTTGGGTAGCGCGTTCTCCGTGACAGGTGCTTCGACCAAGGCGATGACGACATTCTACCCACTCGACTACTTCGAGGGGCGAAGTCTAACCGGCGGCGCGCTCATTGGTGACGTGGAGCTGCGCGTGGCCACCCAATCGAGCGGCACCTGTGCGGGCATCGTCGATGGCACGACCTGCCTCGATCCTGGCACCGACAAGACACCAACACCACCGTACACTTGGCGACCGTAGTTCTGAGGCCAGAAAATGCGCTGTAATTCAATTTGTCTCCTCGTTATATCGGTTGCCTACTTTCCAGGCTCATACGCGGAAGCCCAGGAGCGGAGGCGGCGGCAGCAGCGGCAACTATGAGTCGAGCCAGACGTCAACCGTTTTGCCACTCTTTTTTCGTTCGGGGCTGGCCGTCGTGAGGTGGGGGGCTTGGGTGCGGTGGGTTTGGGCATAGATCTGTCCTGTTGCTGCTCGACAGCTGGTTGAATTTCAATATTGGGGGATTGCGCGGGCGAGCGAGGGAAGCGACGAGCTGGTATCGATCAACTATTCGCACTCAGGGAATCGGCTTGTTGCGGCCATGGTGATTCCGGTGCCATGGGGGGTCCGAAAAACGGGTGGTGGAGACGCAATCTGCAGCACGAGCTCTGCCGACCTATGCCGACCGCCATGTCGCTGCCCGCGTTCATCCACCGACCGATCATTGCTGCTCTAGCTTTCACGCTCTTGGCGCAGTTTTGGTATCAGGCGGCTTTTGCCGCCGGAGTCTTGGTTTTGCGACGGGGAGTCGCGGTTGAAGCAATTCTTGGTTGCTTTGCTGAAGTTTTCTTGGCGGCTTGTGCAAGGGCCGCGCTCTGTTGCTCGAGGGTTTGAATGGCGCCGCGTAGGCCTCGCACGTTTTGCTTTGCCAGATGCTCGGTGTCGTACACCGTGCCGTCACGCCACATGGCCCACAGCACGCCCACTAGGCGTCGCGCGAGGGCAACGACGGCGATGCGTTTACCTCGGCGCTCAATGAGTTGGGCAGCCCATAGGTACAGCGGGTTACTCTTGTCGCGACTGCGTACGATGGTCCACGCTGCTTGGACCAACAGTGCTCGCAGGTAACTGTTGCCGTGCTTGGAGATAGCGCCCAAGCGCTGTTTGCCTCCCCCGCTGGTATTCTCGTTAGGTACCAGCCCCACGTAGGACTCGACTTGGTGTGCCCGATGAAAGCGTTTGGCGTCATCGACCACAGCCACGAAACAAGCGGCTACCACCGTACCTACACCGGGCGTTGTCGTAAGTAGCGCGACGGTCGGTTCCTGCGCGCACAGTGCATCCAGACGCTCAGTAATGCTCACTACTTGACTGTCGATGAGCTGTATCAACACGAGCATCGGTTCGATGAGCTGGGCGATGTCTGCTGGCAATTGCTGTGCACGGACACGGCTGACAAAGCTACTGGTGTGACAGGTTGGAATCTTCACGCCCTGCTCGCGCACCAAGCCGCGCGCGGTTGTGACCAACTGCGCTCGGTTTTCCACCAGCGTCCGGCGCACCAACAAGACTCGTCGCATCTCGCGTCGTTGTGGAGGCAGCACAT
>CAZCNI010000181.1:0-5114 GCA_964499765.1 uncultured Polyangiaceae bacterium | reverse complement strand
AATCGAGGCGAGATTGCGATGCGTGTGCTGCGCGCTTGTCGAGAACTCGGCATCCGCACGGTCGCCGTCCATTCCGACGTAGATGCTCTGGCTCTGCACGTGCGATTTGCTGACGAGGCGGTCTGTATTGGACCGGCTCCAGCATCCAAGAGCTACCTGCACATCCCGTCTCTGATCGCGGCTGCTGAAATGACGCAGGCTGACGCCATTCATCCGGGATACGGTTTTCTCTCTGAGAATGCGGCATTTGCTGAGGTGGTAGGCAAGTGCGGGCTCACGTTCATTGGGCCACGACCGGATGCCATGCGAACCTGGGGCGACAAACTTGCCGCACGGCAAGCCGCTGTGGAGTATGGGCTACCTCTTCTACCGGGAAGTGAGGCACTTACAAGTGTCGAGCATGCAGAGCAGGAGGCAAAGCGCGTCGGATTTCCGGTGATACTCAAGGCACGCGGCGGGGGCGGCGGACGTGGGATGCGGGTTGTTCGGCGCGTGGAAGAAATTCAGCGTGCCTACGAATCAGCGACTGCCGAAGCTGCAAGCGCATTTGGTAACCCTGAAATGTACTTGGAACGATTCGTCGAGAACCCTCGACATATCGAATTTCAAGTGCTTGCCGATCAGCACGGCGGCGTTTGGGTGCTTGGAGAACGCGAGTGCTCACTGCAGCGCCGCCATCAAAAGCTCATCGAGGAATCGCCGTGCGTCGCTCTTACCGACGAGATTCGCGCACGAATGACGGCCGTCATCCGACGCGCCATCGCTGGAACGGGCTACACCACATTGGGAACACTGGAATTCCTGATGGATGAGGACGGCTCGCTCTATTTCATGGAAATGAATACACGTGTTCAAGTCGAACACCCCGTCACCGAAATGGTAACCGGTATCGATCTGGTTGTGCAGCAGATCCGGGCCGCTGCCGGCGAAGCTCTATCGCTGCCAAATCTCGACGTTTGGCGACCTCGCGGGCACGCAATCGAGTGTCGCATCGCTGCGGAAGACCCAGAAACTTTTGTGCCCTGGCCCGGTACAATTATCGAATATCACCCCCCTGGTGGGGCCGGAATTCGGGTGGATTCTGGTGTGTACGGTGGTTGGCGGGTCCCGAGTAATTACGACTCAATGCTGGCCAAGGTCATCGTGCACTCTCCGACTCGAGAGCTGGCTCTGCGCAGGATGCAAGGTGCCCTCGACGAATTCATCATTTCGGGAATTCGCACCAATATTCCGCTGCATAAGCTGCTTTTGAACCACCCTGAGGTGCGTGAAGGCAGGATGACCACGCGAACGATTGAGAGACTCATCGAAAGCCGCCGGCTCGCGGCGCAAGCGGAGACTCATTCAGAGAAGAAATAGGTCGAACATCTCGCCGCTAGCGCGCCTTCTTGCGCCCAATTTCTTCGGCATGAAATGCACTCGGGCAGACGGCGCTCACCGGACAAGAACCGCACGCGGGTTTTCTTGCGGTACAGCAACGCCGACCGTGAAAGATGAGCGTGTGCGAGAGAATATCCCATTGGGATGCAGCAAAGAGTAGCATTAGATCGGTTTCGATTTTGTCAGGCTGATCATTCGATGTCAGACCAAGCCGTTGAGAAATGCGTTGAACGTGAGTATCGACCACAACGCCTGCTGGTTTGCCGAATGCTACGCCCAACACCACGTTGGCCGTCTTTCTACCAACACCGGGCAGCTCAATCAATTCTTCGAGGGACTGAGGGACTTGACCCGCGTACTCTTGCACCAACTTTTGCGAGAGTCCGACAATGTTTTTGGCCTTCTGTCTGTACATACCAATCGTAGCGAGCACCTTTTCAACTGCATGCAGCTCAGCCGCTGCCAGCTTTCGCGGGTTTGGCCAATGCCGGAAGAGCACCGGAGTCACACGATTGACGGAAACGTCCGTGCTCTGCGCACTCAAGACCGTCGCGACCAGTAGTTGGAACGGATCCTGATGGTCCAGTTCGCAGCGGGCATCCGGGTACGCCGCTTGAAGCGCTTTCAACAGCCGCTTCGCGAGTGGACGAGTGGCATTTTCATTCATCCAGCGGCGGCTCCGATGTTTCAAGGTCGCTAACAGATTCAGGCGGTGAGCTGGTGGGAGCCTCCTCTGAATCGTCCTGCCCTTCCTCGTCACTTCGCTCGCCGACAATTTCTACGGCAACGATCCGTTCGTCATCATCCACATTCATCAGCTTGACACCCTGAGCATTACGCCCGGTCTCGCGGATGTCATTAACCGAGGTCCTGATGGTCTGGCCGCGATCCGTGATCAGAACCATCTCGTCGCCTGTCTTGACAAGGGCAATCCCAACTACGGGTCCATTGCGTTCACTGCAGTCGATTAGAATGATCCCCTTGCCCCCGCGGTGCTGAACCCGGAACTCTTCCAACGAAGTCCGCTTACCATACCCGCGTTGGCATACGGCGAGCACCAAGTTGCGCTCAGGGTCGGTGGTCGTCATGCCCACAACCGCATCAGTCTCTTCAAGCTCAATGGCTTTCACACCCGCCGTGTTTCTGCCCATGGCGCGCACTTGCTGCTCATCGAATCGAATGCACTTTCCATCCTTCGTGGCAACCAGGAAGTTCTGAGTACCATCAGTAACACTGGCTGTAACGAGCTGATCGTCCTCACCGATTTTTACGCCAATGATTCCGCTTGCTCGGTAGTTCTGATAATCGAGCACGCTAGTCTTCTTAATCTGACCACAACGCGTCAACGTCGTAATGAACACATTTTCGTCAAAAGCTTTCACTGGTGCAATGGCAACTATGCGTTCATCCGTACCCAATTCGATGAAATTGACGATGGCACGTCCTTTGGCATTACGGGCCGCCAAGGGTACTTCGTAGATCTTCTTGACCCAAACTTTACCGCGATCGCTAAAGAAGAATACGTAACTATGGGTCGAGGCCACGAAGAGCTGATTCACGAAATCGTCATCGCGTGCCTCCATGCCGCGATTTCCCTTGCCGCCACGCTTTTGCGCTTTGTAAGTCGTCAGCGGGGTGCGTTTGATGTACCCCTGATGAGAAATGGTGACGACCATATCCTCTTCTTGAATGAGATCTTCAATCTGAATATCAGCTTCGTCATCAACGATATCCGTGCGCCGAGCGTCACCATGCTTTTCGCTAATCTCTTGGAGCTCGGTTATGATCACGTCCATGAGCAGCGACTCATTTGCCAGAATGGATTTGAAGTAGGCAATGTGCCCGCACAGTTCGCCGTACTCGGTTGCTAATTTCTCCTGCTCGAGCCCAGTCAACCGCTGCAGCCGCATTTCCAGAATGGCGCGAGCCTGGCGTTCGCTGAGCATGTATTCACCCTTGGCGGCCGCCTCGGCAATTTCATCCTCGGGGCGCCCGGCACGTCTCACGAAGTCTTCTAGCCCGCGCAAAGGCAGATGCATCAACCTCTCCCGAGCCTCGTCGGGGTCAATTGACTCGCGGATGGTCCTTATCACAAGGTCCACTTCGGTCACTGCCATGCCCAGTCCTTCGATGAGCTCGCGTTGCCCCTCGGCTTTCGACAGGTCAAATCGCGTTCGTCGGCTGACGACTTCACGGCGGTGCTCGATGAAGATTTTCAGCATATCGGGGACGTTCAACACGGCAGGTTGCCCGTCCACGATTGCGAGGTTGATCACTCCAAATGAACTCTGTAAGTCGGTCAGACGATACAGTTGATTGAGAACGACCTGCGGGTAAACGTCTTTCTTGAGCTCAATAACGAGGCGCATCCCGTCACGGTCACTCTCGTCGCGTGAGTCGCGGATTCCCTCAATCCGCTTGTCTCGTATGAGTTCACCTATCTTCGCGTGCAGTCGCGCCTTGTTTACTTGATACGGAACTTCAGTCACGACGATCTGCTCGCGGTCGTTGTTCCCGTGTACCTTCTCGACCACGGTACGAGCCCGGATGACGATGCTGCCGCGCCCCGTCAGAAAAGCCTGCTGAATCCCCGAACGACCGTAAATAATTCCCCCAGTTGGGAAGTCAGGGCCCGGAACGATCTTGAGCAATTCCTCCACGGAGGTGTTTGGCTCACGGATCAACTGAATTGTGGCCGCAATGATTTCTCTGAGATTGTGGGGCGCGATATTCGTGGCCATGCCCACCGCAATCCCACCGGAACCGTTCACGAGCAGGTTAGGGAAACGCGCCGGTAGCACCGCTGGCTCGTTCTGCGTGTCATCGAAGTTCGGATTGAAGTCGACTGTCCCCTTCTCAATGTCCATCAGGAGATCCATGGCGGCCTTGGCCATCTTGCATTCCGTATAACGGTAAGCAGCCGCCGGGTCTCCATCGATCGAGCCAAAGTTTCCTTGGCCATCAACGAGTGGATGACGCATGGAAAAGTCTTGGGCCATGCGCACGAGCGCGTCATATACGCTTGCATCTCCGTGGGGATGATAGTTGCCCAGCACCTGACCAACAACCGTCGCGCACTTGCGGTAGCCGCCACCTGGCGACAGGTTGAGGTCGCGCATAGCGTAAAGAATGCGGCGATGCACGGGCTTGAGCCCGTCGCGTGCGTCGGGGATCGCACGCCCGATGATGACGCTCATCGCATAGTCCAAATACGAAGTGCGCATCTCGTCCTGAATTCCAACGGGATGCAGATTGCTAGTTCCTGAGGCGTCGTGTTCCATGCGTGTCTCGCTGCGAATGCCGCTATTTTCCACGGGGTGAGTACCCGATCATCAGCACGTTGACAACCAGCCAATGGGTGCTTTTCAGCAGGAAAACTGGGTTCTGCTGTCCAGCTTGTCCGAACGTGCAGCACTGCCAGAACCATGCATACGTGCCCGCCGTTTCAGGCCAACACAACGCTGGATCCAGCCCACTCAGCCAGTACGAAATGCACCAATGACAACGCCGGGCTCTGGCACGACCAGCCCTCGAGAGTTGTGGCTCTACGGCTACTCGCACAGGCGGCGGGTGGCCTTGTGGCCGAAAGCCCCCTCAACGCAACGTCATCAAAAGAAGTTGCCGATAGTGAACTCGAAATCGCTCGCGGACTCATACGGCAGCGGCTTGAATGGGAAACCCCATTCAAATCGCAACGGGCCCATCGGCGAGAACAAGCGAACACCAAAACCGTA
>CAZCNI010000180.1:0-5126 GCA_964499765.1 uncultured Polyangiaceae bacterium | reverse complement strand
GGGCCGGCCTGTGGGCGCGACTTGGCGCTCAACATGCGGGATCGCCTGGCAAGTCACGCGAATCCTCCTATTCTGGGCGCGATCAATCGCCTATGGAAATTCAAGCCCTGAAGCTCGAAATCAAGCAACTGCTCATTGCCGAGCTCGACCTGCGCGGCAAGACCGAAGCTGACATCTCCGACGATGCACCGCTCTTCGGAGCCGGCCTCGGGCTTGATTCGCTGGACGCCCTTCAAATCGCGGCCGCGCTCGAAGAGCGGTACGGTATCACCATTCCAGATGGCGACGAGGCAAAACACATCTTCGAGTCGGTAGCGTCCATCGCTTTCCATGTGCTGGCAAACCGCAAAGCTTCATGACCGCAGGCCGTCCGCGAGTGGCTGTGACAGGCCTTGGCGCTGTCACGGCATTGGGTCAAGGTGCGAATCTTACGTTCGCCAGGCTTGCCGAGGGAAAGTGTGGCATTGGCGCAATTACGGAACTCGATGTCGAGGCTGCCCAACTAGCAGTAGCTGCAGAGATCAAGGGGCTCAGAGTCAGCGACGTTGCGCCCGCAGGACTTGCCGGCATCTACTCACGCGCCGACGCTTTGGCTTTACTGGCTGCAACCGAGGCCATTGAACAGGCGCGCGCCAGTACCAACGATCTTTTCCTAGCTGTGGGGACCAGCGGCGGTGGAGTACGGGAAGCCACGCCCTGGCTCATGGATCGCGCACAGGATCCACTGAACCCAGCGTTTGCACAGAAGCTGAATGCATACCCGCTGCATGCCACTGCCGCGCGTCTAGCGTCGTATTTCGGGAATATTCGGCGCCACGCAACCTTCTGTTCCGCCTGTTCGAGCAGCGCGACGGCAATCGCGCAGGCCGCAATCTGGGTATCGACTGGGCAATGTGGGTGCGCCATCGCGGGTGGAACCGAGTCGCTGTCCTTGCTGACCTTGACGGGGTTTGCAGCACTCGGCGCCACGTCGCAATTGCCGTGTCGTCCCTTTGACGTGGCGCGCTCGGGAATGACTTTGGGCGAAGGCGCCGCATTCCTGGTGCTGGAGAGCGAAGCGCACGCGCTGCGACGCGGTGCGGAAGTTCTGGCGTGGCTTGATGCTTGGAGCCTGGGAGCGGAAGCCCACCACATCACGCAACCTGAACCGAGTGGTGTCGTGGCTGCGCGCATCATTGGCCAGGCTCTGCAGCAAGCAGGCGTGTCTGCTGCTGAAGTTGGTTATTACAATGCGCATGGGACAGGCACGGTGCCTAACGATTCAATGGAAGCTAACGCTCTGCGTGCGGCTTTTGGCGAACAGGCAGAGCGTGTTCTAGTCTCGTCCGCCAAAGGTCAGTTGGGGCACACGCTCGGTGCTGCGGGCGCCGTGGAAGCCGTGGTGACCGTGCTGGCACTGCAGAATCAAGTGGCGCCACCCACGGTGGGGCTCGTTACTCCCGCGTCCGACACGCAACTCAATCACGTGATCGGCAGTTCGCGCTCACTCGATTGCCGGCACGCGCTCTCGAGTTCATTCGGCTTTGGGGGACTGGACGTGGTTTTGTTGTTGTCCCACGTGGACACGCGCAGCGCTCAGCCAGCGCTTTGCACGAAGCGGTTGGTCATCACCGCAGCGATTGATGGCGTTGCTGGTCTTCGGGAAAGTTCAGCGCCAGCGGATTCCCAAGCCAAGAGCAAGTGCGAGGCGCGAGTGACCAGTGATCCGTTGTCAGCGCTCGACCCAGAACGTTCGCGGCGCTTCGATCGGTTGAGCGCACTGGCGTCGGCGGGCGTAGCCCGAGCCCTGTTGGCATCTAACGCTGCGGGACTACGAACGGGGCTAGTCTTGGGCAACGCCCTTGGAAATACGAACCGACTTTGCGCTAGTCTTGCCCGGGTCAGGGCCCGTGGTCCGCGCGGCATGGCGCCGGCAGAATTTCCTCAATTGGTTCATTCGTCGATGGCGGGCAACGCGTCGATCTATTGCTCACTGACTGGGCCAGCAACCACGCTGAGTGACGACGGTCTCTGTTGTGGCGCCGCGCTCGAGTTTGCCGGGTGTTTGATTGACCAAGGCCTTGCCGATGTGATGGTGGCGGGTGTCGTTGATGCCATGGACGACGGCGCTGAGTCAATTTTCGACCCGTACGCCCGTCTGGAGCGCCAACCCGTGACGCCGAGGAATGGTCGAAGGACCATTTTGCGTCAAGACGTCTCGCAGTGGTTCGTGCTTGAAGCAGAAGACCAGGCCCAAAGCCGCAATCACCCGGCAATTGCCCGGGTCGTGGATGCGCGCATCGTGAGTGAGCCCTGGTACCAGTATCTGGTTGAGCATCGACCCATTCTGTCAACGGGCGACTTAGGTCTGGTATTAGACGGGGTGGATGCAGCAGTGCTCGACCGGGTGCCGGCGATTGACGACTGGTGTCGGTCCAATCGGGTGCAGCTGGTGCGTGCTGCAATTCAGCCGTCAGGCAATTCCAGTGCGGCGTTGTTCAAGGCGCTGGAGATGCTGAAGAGCGGAGCCAGCTCTGAGGTGCTGGTAATGTCCAAGTGGGGACAGCGCATTTGGGTGGCTCACTTGTTGGGCGCGGAGTCGGCCAGACGGTTTGGGTATCCAGGTGCTTAGACCCTTGCGGGTTTGGTCGTGCAAAGTCATCGTTCCCCCGCGGAATAAGCTCAGGCGCGGACGCGTTGGGGGCGAATCGAGAATCATGCGTATGAAGCGGTCAATTGGGCCAGGTCTGGCGGTCGTGCTGTTGATAGGTGCTGTCGGCTGCAAGTCGCAAATGATTCCGAACACGGATGTGGAAGATACCGGGTTCAATCGCAGCGTCGTGAATTTCTGCGAGGAATATCGGCATGCCGTGGAGCAGCGAAATATCGCTCTGCTGCTCAAGATTGCAGCCCCTTCGTACTATGAAGATGGTGGCAACGTCGACCCCACCGATGACATGGACTATGCAGGGCTAAAGTCCTACCTCGAGAACAAGTTTACCAATACCAAGGCCATTCGCTACGAGATACGATACCGGAGAGTTGGCAAAGGGCGACGGGACATCACCTACGTCGATTACACTTATAGCGCTAGCTACAAGATGGCGACAGAAGAAGGTGACGTCTGGCACCGAACGGTAGCTGACAACCGACTTGAGTTGATCCCGGACGGGGAGAAATTCAAGGTCGTGTCCGGCATGTAGTCCTACCCGCCATTACCGAACTTCCTGGGAAGTGATGGGGCGGGGCGTATTGCGCTCCGTCCAATCGCTGCGCGGGTTAGATGTGGGTACGAGTGACCGACCCCCAGAATTGCAACGCGCGCGGTTGAAAATTGTTCTACTATTGCATCGAGGTCAAGAATGTCGATGTGGGGCAATTCGTTTGCTGGCGTAGTGGTTGGAATGCTGGGACTGGGTTGCGCGGCGATTTACCCCGAAATCAGCACGCCGATTGAAAAGCCCCCGAATGCCAGCGCGTTGAAACCCGAGCCGCCTGACGATTACGTTTACCTCTATTTCAAGAGTGCCCGCTTACCGACGACTACGCGTGATGGGCGTCCGTGGGGCAAGAACAAGGAGAGCCTACCCAGTCCATATGCGGTTCTGTTCATGGACGGCACCGAGATTTCACGCACGGAGGTGGAATCCAACACTCTGGAGCCAACATGGCCTAACCAGAAGAAAGCCAATTACCGCATCAAAGGTGATACTCGCTTGCGCGTGGAGATTTGGGATGACCACGGCTTGATTCCGCATCCGATCTGCCAGAAGGACTTTAGGAAGGTCACGAACTACATCGACATTGGCGAAATAGAGGTGGATTGCGATGGGGGAGCGAGTTTCGAGCTGGCTATTGAACCAGCGAACGCGCTCTGGGGCCTAGGACTCTATTACTCATTGGGGACCTCCTCCGTTGTCGTATCGCGCGTGATTGCCGCATCTGCTGCCGGATGGGCGGGCATGTAGTAAGGCGATCAGATACTGGCGATTATGGGCATAACCGTCTCGCAGTTGGACAATGGACAGGTACAATCCCTAATTCGTGTCAATGCGGCCACGGGCCTGAAATTGAAGGTGCGCGGGGCAGATGGTAGCAACCGCACAGTGACCCTCAAAGAAGGCGCTCTTTATCCACTGGCTGAAGAAAAGGTACGTGTTGGCCAGTGAGCGGCGATTGAAACGGGGTTGCCCGACTCCTTGACGGCTGCGAGATGCGGCCATACCAAGCGCACATGCCCGATTCAGCTGCGCTCGGTTTTGACTCTGGGGTGTTGATAAAACACGATGGTCAGGGGTGGCTTCGCGTCACCGGACCAGACCGGATGAATTGGCTGCAGGGCGTTACGACGGCCGATGTGCTCCGTAGCGAGCAAAGCGCTTTTTGGGGGCTTTTCCTGGACCGGAAGGGAAAGATTCGACACGAAGTCATCGGGATTGTCGATAGTTCGGCAACCTGCCTATTCTCTCTCAGCCAAGGCTTGGACAACCTTTATCAGTACCTCGACGCCATGCTCGTGATGGAGGATGTGGCGCTGGACGTGGAACGGGAAGGCTCGCTCTGGAGCGTGCACGGTGCAGTCGACGAAGCACAATTGAGCCAGAGCAACGCCATTGCAACCGGTAAGTTGTCTTGGCTAGCGCCGGCAGACCGGGTCTACGCGGTCCGTGGCGCTGATGAGCCCATTTGGCTACAGACAATGAGAAAATTCGGGCTGGAACCAGCCCTACCGAACGTCTGGGACCGGCTGCGCATCGCGGCAGGTGTACCCCAATGGGGACTCGACTATTCGGAGCAAGACACCCCGCATCATGCTGGCTTGTTTGGTCGCGCCGTTTCGCCGAACAAGGGTTGCTACGTTGGGCAAGAAGTTGTGTGCAAAGTTGAAATGCGTGGTTCGGTGTCGCAACGCGTTGTCCGACTAACGCTGGATTCCGCGGAGGGAGTCGTCGCAGGCACGCCCGTTGTCAGCAAGGCTTCGAAGGAATCTGTCGGAAATATCACTAGTGTGGCGTGGGATCCAGAAAGCCGTACCGCCTGCGCGCTGGCGCGGATCAAATTATCCGCGGTCGAGCAAGGTGCGGAACTTCTCGTAGGAACCACACCAGGCAAATTGGACGATGTAATCGTAGTTCAGTATATCTCGA
>CAZCNI010000179.1:0-5128 GCA_964499765.1 uncultured Polyangiaceae bacterium | reverse complement strand
CCATATCGCGATTGCCGTGGACCTTCAGGGTATCGGGCAGCTCGAGGTCGCTTCATTCGACCCCCAGAGCGCAGCTCCGATTCGGACCACCCCGCTCATTCGTTCTCAAGGTCCCGCCGATGAAAGCGTCCTGCCGGTCATCGTTGGCAATGACGTTTATTGGGTTGATCGCAACACGGAAAAACGAGTCCGCGTCATGCGCGCGGCCATCGAGTGGTAACCCACTCGCCAACGCTACTTGAGCAGCGCGGGCCTTCCGGTTTGTGCGGACCAGCGCAGCCAATGATCGGCGAGCACGATCGCTACCATTGCTTCGGCAATGGGTATGAAGCGAGGCAATAGGCAGGGGTCATGTCGCCCTAGGGTGCGGATTTCCGTAGCATTGCCTGCGCTATCAACCGTCGGTTGTGGCTTGGGCAGGCTGCTGGTGGGCTTGACCGCGGCGCGCATGATGATCGGCATGCCCGAGGAGATGCCGCCCAAAATGCCCCCATGCCGATTGGTTTCGGTCTTGATCGTTGCTCCTGCGCCGGGACTCGAGAAGATATCGTTGTTCTCACTACCGCGGAGAGTTGCGCACTGAAAACCAACGCCAAATTCAACACCGAGTACTGCAGGCAGACTCAGGAGAGCCTTGCCCAAATCAGCTCTCAGTTTGTCGAATACGGGTTCGCCGAGACCCGCGGGCACGCCGGTTGCCACGACCTCCGCAATGCCTCCAATTGAATCGAGCTCGCGCCGCACCTGATCGATCAGTTCCGTCATTTTCGCCACCACGCGATTGTCCGGGCACCTGACGAAATTGGGCGAGCCGTCGGGCATTCTCTCGACCTGCTCCGGCGTGATTGCCGCTGGATCGTCAATTTGTGCGCAGATGGGACCCACCTGACGGCTGTACGCAATCACGCGACCACCGAAGGCCTCGGCGATCAATTTCTTTGCGACTGCGCCAGCCGCAACGCGCGCGACTGTCTCACGCGCGCTTGATCGCCCGCCGCCACGGAAGTCGCGGAAGCCATACTTGCGATCATACGTAAAATCCGCATGACCCGGTCGGTAGCGATTCTTGATCTCTTCGTAGTCGCGACTCCGTTGATCTTGATTGCGCACCAAGATCGCGATGCTTGTCCCCGTGGTGCGACCTTGGAACACGCCGCTCAGAATCTCTGGCAAGTCGTCTTCCCGCCGTTGAGTCACGAGCGGGCTTTGCCCCGGCTTTCTGCGCGCCAAGTCTACGCAAAGGTCATCCTCCGTGAGTTCGATGCCCGGAGGACAGCCGTCGATGATGACGACGTTCGCTGGCCCATGTGATTCACCCGCAGTCGTGACGCGAAAAGCTTGACCAAAACTGTTGCCGGGCATGATTCCGCGCTCTACTACGCACTGCCCCGCGCGACCAGCGCGCATATTGGCAGCTGTCTCACAGACCGTCCTGAACCGCCGTAGCCTAGTGCTGGCCGTTCATCACATCGCAAAAAACCCGCCCGTCAAGATGCATCAACGGCTCAGAGTCTAGGGCGACGACCTGGCCCGGCGTATTACAAGATGCCTTGTTGGTCTTCACGTGTCGTCGGGGCGGCCACGAGGTCCTCGACGACGGCGATGAGTTCGTCCGCGCCCCACGCCTTACGAACCCAGGCCTGAACCAAATTCTGTGGCGTGAAGTCAACCAGATCAGCAGGCTTGCCCGATAGAATGACGCGTCGCACCGTCGGCCACAGGTCTCTGACCTTGCACAGCAACTCAACGCCGTTCACTTCAGGCATCTCGTAGTCGGTGACGAATACCTCGCATTCGTTTGCGGCTAAGTGTTCAATTGCCTCGGCAGACCCGGGCAACGTGGTGACCACCCAGGTAGGACGGCGCACCATGAGAGCTCGCTTAAAACTGCGCAGCACTGTTGCATCGTCGTCGACGATGACGACCCGCAGCATGGCGGCCACTACACGTAATTGGGAGGGTGGGTTTTGTCCGAGCGGCACGGGAATCTCGATTGGGGGCTACGAGCAATACTAGTACTTTTGTCCGGTAACGCACTGACGTGCGACACGGTCGGCGTAAGCACAAAACCGACCGTTTGCGTTGACGTCACAATGCTCCTGCAGAAAGGATAGTTCAGAAATGACTAGCCGACCAATTTCTGCGCAAGAATTATTCGAGTAGCCATGTGCTACGCACCCTGCTCTTCGGCGTTTCTGGACTCTGACCCTGATGTCTCACGGCGTTACTTTCTGGACATATATTGCCGGTTTAGTTGCTTCTGCCTTCATTCTGGTCCCTCTGCTGGTGATGCTGAGGCGCAATAGGTAACGGGGTTGTGATGACGCCGAGGAATGACCATTCCGCTGCGTCATCGAAGGACCAGCGTGAACGACCCTGGGGGGCCCCGCGCCGCCATGACGAGACTGCCCACGCCTACCTGCGCACGGGCTCGCGCGCGATTCTCAGCTTGATGGGTTTGCCTTGGCGGTGCACCTCAAGCAGTACATCGGTTCCGTCGGGGCCGGAGAGACGGGCCCGCGCGTCTGCCAACGACGCGGGATGAACCCCCTCAATGGCGATGAGAGTATCGCCTGCCGTAATCCCTGCGCGTTCCGCCTCACCGCCAGGGGCAACCGAGGCAATTGCGATATCGGAGCCCTGGTCCATGAGCGTGAGTGCCAGGCTGAACCCGGCGGTGCTCGTGGCCTCGTCACCTGCCGACGCTGAGAGCCTGATCGTGACGTCTTGCGTCTCGCGACCGGCGATGACTTCAATCGGGGCTGACTGGCCCTTTCCTACTGCAGGGGCTGACGCGTGGAGCGTAATCTTACCCGCACTCACGCCCTTGAGCGCGAAGTGGCCATCCTGTTTGGTGACGGCCATATTTGGCGGCAAATTGCCCACTACTAGGTACGAGGGAACAGCGTAGGGCGCCACGCGTGCACCCGCCGCTGGGTTCCCATTCTTGTCGAGCACAACCCCCGAGACTTCACCAGCCTCTGGCAAATCAATCGGCTGCAGTTCAAATGGCCTATCGTCGCGCCCGGTTGACGAGACAGTGACCTCGCTCTCTGCCTGAGCATAGTCCGGGTGCTGAACGAGAACATGAATGGGTCCAGGTGCCACGTCACGGATTGCCCACTTTCCGTCGCTGTCCGTGGCTGTGAGCCGGCGCAGGCCCTGGCTGACGACCGTAACCTGGGCGCTAGCAACGTTGCGGCGACCTCGAACCGCTGTGACCCGACCGACAATCATGACGCCCCGTTTGAGCACCAGTTGCACGACTTCACCCGCGTTGTCGAAGCTCTGCGAAACTGGCACGAATCCCGGCAAGTCTGCTCGAGTTCGCAGTGCGAGGCCCCGGGCGTCATTGACGGCGACGTACCCCTGGGAGTTCGTGAATGAGGTGCGCTTCAGCGGAAAGTCAGCGGACAGTGAGGTCACTTGCACTTCGACATTTTCAAGCGCCTGGCCCTGTTCGTCGCACACGTATACTTGCACGGGTTCGCGCGGTGCGGGCAGCACGATCACGACCGTTTCACGGACTCCCTCGTGCAGCGTGACACTCTTTCGCACGGCCAGTCGCTGGGTGTCTTCCGAGGGCCGCTCAACGGTAAGCGTGATCTCGAATGGCACGGCTGCAAACGCGAACGTGCCGTCGTCTGCTGTCACTGTCGTGCGTGCGGTAGTACCCTTGAGCGCAGCAAGATCCACCCGAGCGCCGCCTACTGGCATATCGTGATCGTCAACTACGCGACCCTCGATACGCCCGCCTTCGTGCAAGACGACTTTCACCTCCGTCTCTGCGCCGGGCGCGAGCATCACGAGATCGCTCACCCCTTCCACGAATTCCGGATGTCGCACGATGACACGCACGCGGCCTGGCGTAACCGGGTGCGCGCGAAAGCTGCCGTCACCGCGCGAAACCCAAGGCTCGAACTCCGCGAAGTGCGCGGCACTCATCGCTCCGGCCAGGCCAAGTGTCGCTGTGTTCGCGCCGCCAAGCACTGATTCAGTGCCGGGCAAAACCCAATCAGCAACGCCCGCAGCAGCGCCAGGAATTGCCGGGATCGCACCGGGCACGACCCCCAGTTCCCCCATGGGCAAAAGTGGCGTACCCGCGGCAAACGACCAATCGAAGTGCGCGGTGCGTAGCGCACGCAGTGCGGGTGTTTCCGCGATCGGCAGGCCCATCTGATCGGTGCCGACGATTTCCAGTGTGGCGCCGGCAATAGCGTGATCGTGGATGTCTACGACGCGCCCGATGATGGTGGCACCGCGGATCAGAGCAATGCGAAGATCAGAATCTTGCGCCTCGGGAACGGCGATCGTGCTGCCGCCCACGAAGTCAGCGGCACTTGCCGAAGCCGTTGCCGGGCCCGGCGCAATTGGCCCCAGGCGCACCGTGCCGGCCGTGCCCGTGCGACCGCGCAGCGGAAAGCTGGATAGTCCCGACTCCGCAACCACAACGGCAGCGTCGCGCACGGGCGGCGCATCTTCCCCTTCGCCATCGGTCACGTGCAGGGTCGTAAACCTGCCTGGTAGTAGGCGCAATACAACTTCACGTTCTTCACCGCGCTTGAGCGTAGTACCGAGTTCCGTGCGGCTCACCTCTGAATCGAGGGTGGCGCGCATGTCGAAACTGCCCGCCAAGAGGCCCCGAATCAGTGCATTGCCCTGCGCGTCGGTTCGCACGGATCGCGCAGGCCAAAGCGTGGAGCCCGCGATATCGACTTGCGCTCTAATCGCAGGGCCGCCTGCAACGCGTTCAACCCGCACGATGAGCGTGCCTAGTCGTCGCAGAGTCATTGTCAGATCGTTGGAAACGCCTCCGCGAGTCACCGACTCATAGCCAGGTGCCGATGCTTTCACTTTCCAAGGCGGCGCTCCGAGCCGTACGAACCGGGCCACCGCGTCTTCACCCGTGAGTGCACCGAACGGCAACGGATCATGACCAGTAACGAGCACGGTTGCGTGTTTTAGGGGTTGCCCCTGTTCATCGGACACCGTTACGTCGAGAGCGCGCGCGGTTTCGAGGCTCAACGTTATCGATCGCTTGCCCGGATCGAGCACCAGTTGTGTTGACGTCCTTGCATAACCGAGTGCTTCAGCCAGCACCCAAAGCACCCCATGGGGCAGCGCGTGA
>CAZCNI010000178.1:0-5133 GCA_964499765.1 uncultured Polyangiaceae bacterium | reverse complement strand
CCAGCGCCAAGACTGAGAGTGGGTATACACCGTTGCTGCCCCGTCGAGGGTCTTCATTGGCGATGGCTACAAGTTCCGCGACAGTACGCGTACCATCACCCACAACCCGATCCGGATCTGCACGACCGACGGCGACGACTTTGGCCCCGACCACCAATACGCGGTGCTGAATACCAGGGATCATCTGTTCGGCTACAACAGCGCTCCCTTCCTTGTTTGCCAAATCAAAGGCAACTCTGATGGCCTCTGCATCATGAAGATTGACGGAAACACCGCGACCGTGGTTGCCGTCTTGCGGCTTGAGCACGATCGGATAACCCTCAGAAGCGGCGAATTCAATCGCCGCTTCTGCTGATTCCACTATCTTGCCTTCGGGCACAGTAACGCCAACCCCACGGAGGAGTCCTCCCGTTAGTCGCTTGTCTTGCGCGATGGATTCCGCGACCGCGCTCGTCGAGTCGGTTTCCGCGGTCCAGATGCGTTTCTGGGTTGAGCAATATCCGAGCTGAACCAGACTGCCCGTATTGAGTCGAATCGTGGGTATTCCACGCTCTTCTGCCGCCTTTACGATGGCACCCGTGCCGATGCCCAAGCACACGTGATCTGCAGTCTCGCGAATTTCTTTGATGGCTGCCGGTACGTCGAAAGGCCTATCCTCAACCGCGGCCATGATGAGAGAACGGGCTGCTTGCATGGCAACGAGCGCTACTTCGGGTTCCACGAACTCAATAGCGACCTTGTAGACGCCGCGCTCGGAGGTTTCTCGCGCGCGACCGAAGTCCGCCTTGACTCCCGCAAGGGACTGAAGTTCCAGCGTTACGTGCTCGAGTATGTGGCCAAGATAAGTCCCGGTAACCAGTCGTTGGAAGAAGCCGCCACGTTCACCGATGCCGCAACGATGCTCGATCATGCTGGGTAGCCAAGCCATGATCCGCTCCGGGAATCCGGGAATCGTATGCGACGGAAAGTCCTCAAACTTCCCGATGTCGACCCAAGCCTCGAGGGCCTTATAGTTGGTCCAAATGTTTGGACCTTTGAGCACGTTTACTCTTCGAATCTCCATGCGAAGTGCTCCGATCGGGACGAATCTCGGCCCGCCCGAAGGACCGCCGCAGCCGGCGCAAGTCTGCTACAGGTGAATACTGAAAGCTAGCAGCGACTAGCGAAAAGTCCGATCAATCAAACCGATTACCTTGTTGCATTGCAGCTGGCGCTAAATTTACTGGCCGTAAATGGCAAAAATCTTGTGCAACTCGATTTATCGAGCCGACCAGCATCAAATTTCGATGTCCTACGTCTTAGGGTGCAAAAAATGCGGCGAAGTAAAGTGAGCGTCCACTCGAAGCCAAGAGAACATGATTCTGGATGAGGAGTCGGCGTCATGGACGAACATTCATTATTGCGGGGGACGCGCCGGTCACCCGAAAGTTGAAGGGTTGTGCAATCTTGGCTGGCTCGGGTCTGTCCCCAGCGGGGCTCAAGTCGTGGTCGACGCAGGTGCAAGCTTCAGCGGTTAGGGACACGAATGAATGGGCATTCGGCGACTTTTTGTGCGATTTGAGCGCCGACAATGATTCGAAGTCTGATTGATTCGGCCCTGAAGCGTAATAGTTGATTCGACGGCGTTGGTTGAGTTTCGGCATTGGGCAGACTTGGGTGATTTTCTGTATGCGAGACACTGAGAGTATGTTGACGCAGAGTGAACGTGAGGCACTCCGCCTCGTTCTTGGCAAGGACGAGTTCGTTGTCTCAAGTTATGCCCCCGATCTCAACCATCAGTCTGAGTTCGTATCGCATCGGGTGGTACTCACTAATCGGCGCATCCTCTGGCGGAGCGAGCAGGGGAGTTGGAGCGACTTTCCTTTCACGCCGGATCACGAACTCGTATGTACCGAGCTTGCAGGCATACAGACCGTCGAATTGCGCTACGCCAGCGAAGTCTTAGCGTCTTGGCGTTCGACTTTGAGCCAAGTCGCGGGAGCAAACGCGTTCCGTGAAGCATTTGCTGAACTAAGGCGACAGCCCAATCAGCGCAACGGTGAACAACACCAAACGGCTACCAGCCGCGGAGTGGATGCCAGGCATCGTGTCCGGGAGTTCTTTCACAGTCCGCTCTTTCGCTTAATGACGTTTGCCCGAGTGCGCTTCAAAGCCGTGTTGGTAGGATTCATACTGACGCTGTCGGCGACCGCGGTAAGTCTTATCCCACCCTACCTAACGATGCCGTTGGTCGACGAAGTGCTCGTGCCTGCCCAGATTCACACGGGTGTGGTTGCAACGGTGACGCACGCGCAGAGCAGTATTGGTCGCTGGGCGGAGTCGATTGCCGGCGAAGGGCAGAGCATGGCAAAAGTTGCCGTGTACCTTGGGGGTCTGGGTCTTGCGGCCCTGCTCGCGTGGCTGCTGGCGTGGGGCCAAGGCTTCGTTCTTGCTCGAGTGAGCGAGCGAATCAGCGCTGACCTTCGTAACCGAACCTATGCCCACTTGCAGAAGCTTTCGCTGGAGTATTTCGGCGACAAGCGTACTGGCGACCTCATTTCGCGTATCAGCAACGATTCGGAACACCTCTGTTCGTTTCTTTCCGACTCTTTAGTGGATTTCATTACCGACGTCCTGATGATCATCGGTTCCGCGGTTGTTTTGATCTCGCTAGACCCCTGGTTGGCAGTGGCGACACTTGCGTCATTTCCGATCATCGCTTCACTCATTCTTCGTGTGAGGGGCCGCCTGACTCACGGCTTCTTGCGCACGGGGCGTGCGTGGTCCGCGATGACCAATATCTTGGCCGACACGATTCCGGGGATTCGCGTCGTGAAAGCCTTTGCCCAAGAGACACGAGAGGCAGAACGTTTTGCGCAATCGAATCGACGGATCTACGAGATCAACGATCGCATAAACGCGCTGTGGACGTTCTTCTGGCCGTTGGTGGGTCTGCTCAATCAGGTGGGTCTGCTCGTCGTGTGGGCGGTCGGCGCGTGGGAGATATTTCACCATCGGGTGACAGTGGGCGTGCTCACTGCCTTCATCGCGTACATTGGACGATTTTATGCCCGTTTGGAAAACATGAGTCGCATGCTGACCGTGACCCAGAAGGCGTCAGCGGGTGCACAAAGAATTTTTGAAATTCTCGACCGCGTTTCCACGGTTTCTGAGCCGAAGACCCCGGTTGTCTTGACGAGCGTCGATGGGGCGTTGAGTTTCGATGGGATCAGTTTTCGCTATGGAAGTCGGGTCGTCGTCGAAAACGTGACCTTTAACGTGGCGGCGGGTGAAATGGTTGGAATCGTGGGCCACACGGGCTCTGGCAAAAGCTCCATCGCAAATCTGGCCTGTCGATTTTATGACGTTACCGAAGGGACCATTCGTCTCGATCACGTGGATATCCGCGATATCGCTCTCGAGCAATATCGGAAGAACATCGGGATTGTACTGCAGGACGCCTTCTTGTTCTTCGGGTCGATTGCGGAGAACATTTCGTATGGGGAACCTACGGCCAGCAAAGAGAAGATTCTGAAGGCTGCGCGCGTCGCTTGTGCGCATGAATTCATTCTGCGGCTTGCTGATGGCTACGACTCTGTAGTGGGCGAGCGAGGTCAATCGCTCTCGGGGGGTGAGCGACAGCGTATTGCAATCGCGCGCGCCGTGCTCATCGATCCGAAGATTCTGATCTTGGACGAGGCAACCTCTGCCGTGGACGCTCAGACGGAGCGAGAGATTCAACGCGCGCTCGACAACGTGGTTCAGGGCCGCACGACTATTGCGATTGCCCACCGGCTCAGTACGCTGCGCAAGGCCAACAAGCTCGTGGTGCTCGATCAAGGCAGATTGGCCGAAATGGGCACGCACGCTGAGTTGCTTGCCAAAGGCGGGGAGTACGCCCGACTCTATCAGGCGCAGATGCAGAGCGTTCTTGGAACCAACCATGCCCATGAGGCGGTTCCAAGCGAGCAGATGGATGAGCCGGCGGTTGGACAGTTCGAGTTGTTGGATATTGAGGTCGTATTTTCTAACCTCACCCCGCTGAAGATCGGGAAAGGAGAACTGCGATTGGTTTCCCCGGCGGGGGTCCAGTGCGTGCACCCTGTGCGTTGTTTTCCGCTGACGGAGCCCGATATCTGGATTTCGTTAGTGGACGCGCGAGGTCGTGAAGTGGCCGTTCTGCCCGAATTGAACGCGCTGAGCGTCGCGCAGCGAACGATGATCGATTCGGCACTGGGCGAACGGGAGTTCGTTCCTTCGATCACTGCGATTGAACGTATCGTCGTCACGCCAGCACATGGCCAATGGCACGTCATCACAGATCGGGGCAAGACGTGCTTTTCACTTGGGCATTAAGACCACGTGCGACCGTTGACGAAGAGCCGTTTCGTGATCTCCGACACTCATGGTATGCGATACATCGTGAAGGACACGAATCAATTAGACGCTCGCAGTCGGCGACTGCTATCGCGATATCTGTAGCTCCCCCGAGCATTTGCCACCGCACGAAAACCGAATTGGGCGCGTCGCGCAGACATAAAGAAACGGCGAACCTGATTGAACGGGTTCGCCGCTATGTATTCATCGTTGATGAGTAAAGATCAGATCCCGTCGGCTACCAGCTGGGCCACGGTGTCACCCACCTGGCGGGTGCCCATGCCCATTTTGCCGGCAGACTGGCTCTTCATCTTCTCGGCTGTGGTTTTCATGATGGCGCGCTCGATGGCTGCAGCTGCGTCGGTTTCCTTGAGGCTGTATTCGAGCAGCATCGCGCCAGCGCCGATGGCAGCCAATGGATTAATGACGTCCTGCCCAGTGTATTTGGGTGCGGAACCACCGATGGGTTCGTACATGCTGACGCCCTCTGGATTGAGGTTGCCACCCGAGGCGATACCCATGCCGCCTTGGATCATCGCACCGAGATCCGTGATGATGTCACCAAAGAGGTTGTTGGTGACGATGACGTCGAACCATTCGGGGTTTTTCACGAACCACATGCAACAGGCGTCTACGTGATTGTATTCGCGCTTGATGTTCGGATACTTGGCCGCGCCCATCTCGTGAAATGCGCGTTCCCAAAGATCGAACGCGTACGTCAGCACGTTGGTCTTACCGACGAGCGTCAACGTGTTGTTCTTGTTGCGCTTCTGCGTG
>CAZCNI010000177.1:0-5141 GCA_964499765.1 uncultured Polyangiaceae bacterium | reverse complement strand
GCGACTATTACAAGAAGTTCGGCATCGCGCCGATGATTCGCAAGATGTGCAAAGAGGTCGGCATGAAGTTGAACGAAGTCTACGACCTATTCCCCACCGGTCCGGCCAAGGGCGCCTGCAAAGCAGCAGGTCTACCCAAGCCCACGGGTTGCGTGTGAGGTAACTGCGATGGCAGCGCACGGACCAGTGCAACACGTGAGCTTCCATTTCGGGAGCGCACTGCTCGCGGTATCGCTACTCTGCGCGATCGCCGCTTTTTGTGCGCCGTCGATTGGGTCCATGGCAACTGTTTCACTGGCGTTGCCCGCGCTTGCCGCGCTTTTCTTCGTTGTTGGGTTCTCGTGGAAGGTTGCGCGGTGGATGCGCGCACCGATTGCATTTCGCATCGCGTTGACCACCGGGCAGCACCGCGGCCTTGCGTCGACTGCTCCCGATCGGTTTCGCGCGCCGCACGCGGCGTGGGAAGTGCTTGTCCGGGTTCTGCTCGACGTCGTGCTTTTTCGACCCCTACTGCGAGCAACACCGTCGGTGCACTTGCACGGCCGCGGACTTTCCACCCACTCGGGTCGCCTGCTGTGGCTCTTTGCCGTTGTCTTTCATGGATCGCTGGCCGTCATCGTCCTGCGTCACCTAAGGCTGTTCCTCTCCCCGGTGCCTGGCTTCGTGAGCTGGTTGCAGAGCGTTGACTCGGCCTCCGACCTGTTCATTCCCAAACTTCATGTAACGAGCGTTCTGGTGCTGGTCGCGTTATCGCTGTTGCTCGCTCGACGGCTTGTGCTCGTGCGCTTGCGCTACATTTCAGTCGCGGCTGACTACTTTCCGCTGTTGTTATTGCTCGGTATTGCCGTCACCGGCGTATGGATGCGTCATGTAACCCGCACTGACGTCGCTGATGTCAAAGCACTCATCACGAGCGTTGCTGGCTTTTCCTTTGCGCTCAGTGGCCCATTGGACACGTTGCTCGTTGTGCACGTGTTTCTCGTGTGTGCGTTGCTGGTTTACTTTCCGTTGAGTAAGTTGATGCACGTTTCAGGAGCCTTCATGAGTCCAACGCTGACACTGGCGGCCAACAGTCGGGCAACACGACACCTCAACGTCAACAACCCTCAGGTCGAAACGCTGCACTACTCTGACTACGAAGCGACCTTTCGCGACCGCATGATCGAAGCGGGAATACCCGTCGAGGAGCCATAAGATGGCAGGGCACAAGAAGCCAGACGAGCCCGAGTACTACGCGCGGACTGACCTCGAGCGGGTGAACTACTCCCCCCCCGCCCAAGCGTGGAACGAAACGTCCACCACGTTTACACCGCTCGGTTCGCACTTGCACCCGGCCAAGCCGAAGAACCTCGAAGTCTTGGGCCTGTGCAACGCGCACAACTGGTCACCAACCGACGATGACTGGAAGCTCCCCGAGAATTGGAAGGCGATTGTCATCGAAGGCATGCGGGAGCGACTGGAGCAATCCCGAACGCTGCGCGTCTTCATGGACAGTTGTGTCCGGTGTGGAGCTTGCGCGGAGAAGTGTCCCTTTTTCATTGGAAGCGGCGACCCCAAAAATATGCCAGTGCTGCGCGCGGAATTGCTGCGCTCGGTCTACCGCCGCTACTTCACTGCATCAGGAAGACTACTCGGAGAACTGGCCGCTGCGCGGGAGCTCACACCAGAAGTCATCAAAGAATGGTTCAAGTACGCGTACCAGTGCACTGAATGTCGACGCTGTGCGGTGTTCTGCCCTTCCGGCATCGACACGGCTGAGTTCACGATGCTGGCACGCGACCTGCTGCTACGGCTGGGGATTGGCGTCAACTGGGTGATGGAACCGGCTGCCAATTGCTACCGCACCGGCAACCATTTGGGCATTCAGCCGCAGGGCATCAAAGACTCACTCGAGTTTCTGGCAGATGAACTGGAGGACGTAACCGGGGTTCGCGTTGAGGTACCGATCAATCGCAAGGGCGCCGAGATCTTGTTCGTGACGCCGTCAGGTGATCTGATGGCCGATCCCGGCACGTATACGGCCATGGGCTATCTGGCGCTCTTTCATGAGCTCGGCCTGGACTACACGTGGAGTACGTACGCATCCGAGGGCGGAAACTTCGGGCTGTTTGCGTCTCCTGAGCTCATGAAGCGACTCAACGCCAAGATCTTCGCGGAAGCCAAGCGCCTGGGTGTCAAGTGGATCCTCGGTGGCGAGTGCGGTCACATGTGGCGCGTGGTGGACCAATACATGGATACGATGAATGGTCCCGCGAACTTTTTGGAGGTCCCGACCTCACCCATCACGGGCACGCGATTTACCCATACCCGTTCCACCAAGATGCTCCACATTGCGGAGTTCACGGCAGACCTCGTCGCACACGGCAAGCTCAAGCTCGATCCATCGCGCAACTCCAAGGTGGTCGCAACTTTCCACGATTCATGCAACCCAGCACGCGCCATGGGGCTGCTCGAAGAGCCGCGCCAGGTACTGCGTGCTGCGTGTTGCCAGTTTCACGAGATGCCGGCAGACACGATTCGCGAGCGCACCCTGTGTTGCGGCGGAGGCGCAGGCCTCGGCGCCGATGAAAACATGGAGGTACGCCTGCGTGGCGGCATGGGTCGGGGCAAAGCCGTGGCACATGTGCGCGACCAGAACGGCGTCAACACGCTGGTCACGATCTGCGCCATCGACCGCGCTACTTTGACCACCGTTTGCGACTATTGGGCACCACCCGTGCGCGTGGCGGGCCTTCACGAATTGGTGGGCAACGCCCTGGTAATGAAGGGTGAAAACGAGCGAACCTGCAACTTCCGACATGAGCCCATCCAGCAGGAGCCTTAGAACCATGCTCGACGGCGGACGAATATTCGGAGGCATTGCCATTCTTCTGGTGCTGAGTGTGGGACCCGTTTGGGTCGCATCCGTGCATGCCCGAATCAATGGCACCCCGCCTGTTTTCGCAAACCAGGGCCCCTGTGTTGAGCCAAGAGGCGTCATGCTCCGGGAGCATCCGAGAATTCTCGACCAATGGCGGCAACAGGCCGTGCGAAATGGTGTTCGACTATACCACGCGAGCGACGGAGCGTTTCCCGCGAGCCTGACCGGTGGCTGTCTCAATTGCCACCAAACAGCGGAAGGGTTCTGTACCCCCTGTCATGCCGAGACGGGCGTCTCACTGAATTGCTGGTCGTGCCATAAGGACTCACCCGGCGAATCTCCATCTCTCACAGGTTCGCAGCAATCTTCTCATTTCCCGGCGCGAATGCGGTCGGCTGCTTATGGCTGGCCAGGAATGCACTGAATCGAAGGCAATCAGCGACCCAAGGTCGAGTCAGTGTGCGATACTGCACAGCGTGTTTACGTCACGAATCTGGAAAGAGCTGTTTCGCCATTCCCGCCTGGATGATTCAGTCGGTGGAGTCATGGCTTTGCTGGCAGAAGAGCTCGGTATCAGTGGCATTGCCATTCGAACGCTGGATGTAAAGCTTGCCACGTGGACCACAATGGCTCAGGCGAGCACAGGCACGTGGAACGTGCTCCCTCCGGCTCACAATAAGTGCACCGCCAAGCACATGCAGCAGATCCTGTCTTGGGTGAGGTCGCGGGAGATACTCGTTGCTCACTTTACGGTCGCGGGTCTTCTTGGAACTATTGTTGGAGCTAATCTCAACGCAGACGTTGCCGTTGGTCCCCTAGGCAATGAAGAAGACGACTCACCCGTCGGTGCATTGGTGCTGTTGGCTCAGCCCGGTTCCATGACGGGGCGTCACCCGACGGAGACAGCGGCCCTTTTGGAGCCGTTTCAAGTGGCGTTGGCGGCCAGCCGCCGTATTCAGGAACTGGGTCGCCTTCGTGAGATGTTCGAGGCTGAGAACCGCACGCTGCTCTCCAAGCTGAACCGACAAGAAGTCATGGGCACCATCGTTGGCGCCGATGCAGGTTTTAAAGAGGTCATGGACCGGGTCGAGCAGGTTGCGGCCGCTGACGTGCCCGTGCTCTTGCTCGGCGAAACCGGGACTGGCAAGGAAGTGGTCGCGCGTGAACTGCATTCGCGTTCGCGCCGCAATCAAGGGCCCATGCTTCGTGTCAATTGTGGCGCGATACCTCCGGGCCTGGTGGATTCCGAATTGTTTGGTCATGAACGCGGCAGTTTCACGGGCGCCGTTGCCGCGCGCGCGGGTTGGTTCGAACGGGCGGATGGTGGAACTCTATTTCTCGATGAGATTGGCGAACTTCCGCTCGCCGCGCAGGTTCGGTTGTTGCGCGTACTTCAGGAAGGGAGACTCGAGCGTGTCGGCGGTCAACACTCGATTACGGTCGACGTTCGGATCGTTGCTGCCACGCACTGTTCACTCACCGAGATGGTAGCTGCCGGTACGTTCCGCAAAGATCTCTGGTATCGGATCAGTGTCTTTCCAATCCGCCTGCCTCCGCTGAAAGAACGGCAATCTGACATACCAGCACTTGCCGCCCATTTTGCGTGGCATGCAGGGATGCGCTTGGGCAACCAACCGTTGGCCGTGAACAGTGCTGATCTCGACCTGCTAACGAGCTACGACTGGCCAGGCAACGTCCGTGAACTCGCCGCGGTCATCGAGCGCGCCGCCATCCTCGGCAATGGCTGTTTTCTCGATGTCAGGGCCGCGATCGGCGCTGGCGAAAGGATGGATTCCGTGCACCCAAAGGGTGACGGCAGCAACTTCGAGACACTCGACGATGCGATTCGCAAACACATCGAGGGCGCGCTCAGACACACCTCAGGCCAAATTGAAGGCGTTGGAGGTGCGGCCAAACTGCTCGGTCTCAATCCTCACACGCTCAGGGCCAAGATGCGTAAGTTGGGGATTGATTGGGGCGCGTTTCGGTCGGGGTAGTTTATAAAGACCACTGGCTCGTGGAGAAGTACACGCCGGACTTACCGAGTTGCTCCTGCTTGAGCTGGTCCACGACTTTCGCTCGACGTTGTTGAACGAAGTCGCCGATGCCCAGCACTTGTAGCCCAGCAATTGTACCGCCACCGGATGCATCCAGCGTTTGGTCACCAACCGCATGCCGATACACCTCGTCATTGGTCCAGGGCCGTGCTGTAGTCGGTGAGCCGAAGGGCGTTGCTGACTCGAGATACACACTCTGCTCGAGTCGCTTCCACAAAGCAGCG
>CAZCNI010000176.1:0-5157 GCA_964499765.1 uncultured Polyangiaceae bacterium | reverse complement strand
GGTGACCCCAACGAGATTTGAACTCGTGTTACCGGCGTGAGAGGCCGATGTCCTAAACCGCTAGACGATGGGGCCGATTAATCTAAAAAATGCTGCAAAAAGTAGTGCTTTTAGCTGGGGAGCCAGGATTCGAACCTAGATAAACGGCACCAGAAACCGTTGTCCTACCATTAGACGACTCCCCAATGAAGAAGTCTCGGGGTCCCGAGGGCGCCAATAGATATCGCCGGGTCGTTCGGGACGCAAGGCAAAATCGGCGCGAATTTGAGGCTCAGGGAGCTTTCGTGCCCGCAACCAGCGTCCAGGGATTCTCTGCGGTTGGTTTTCGGTGGTATGCGAGCCAGCGAGCAATGACTCCAGCCCAATCCGGCCGGGCCTCCATGCTGGGATGGATCTTGTCGCGGGCTCGGGGCATGTGGCTTACAAAAGCGTTGCTATCGAGATAACTGCACGGTGCCACGTTGGCGCGAATCACCTCGAGCAAGCGCGGGTTCGCACCCTCCCAAAGTACCGGTGCGACCCAGACACAACTACGGTTGCCAATCTTTTCCACGATGCGGCGAATGAGCGGGATCCGTTTCTCAGGTTCTGGATTCTGCAACTCGTTGGCACCCAGGCTCACGAGCACCAGATCGGGTTTATACTGCGCAAGGTATTCGGGCAGCTTTTTATCGTAGGCCCAGGTGGGGATGTACGTGGAGGTTTCGAATCGCAGCAAGCTCCGCACTCCAGCTTTGTCGAGCACCTTGTTGAGCTCGATGCCCAGCGCGCCAGCGAACGAATCACCGATGTGAAGAACCGTCGAGCCCTTGGGCAATTCAGGGCCAGGCGCTGGACCGCCCACACCCGTCTGATCAACGACGAGGCCCGACGCGAACTTCTCTTCAACCGGTACTGCGGGAGCGGCTGCAGATGACGCGGCTGCTGGTACCTGCTCCGTGCTGCTGAGTGACGCCGCATTCATAGCGGGAGCAGCTGTGGCTGAAGAGGCAGCTATGGGAGCTTGCCGTGCAGGCTTGGGCTCGGTCGGTGCAGCTACTGTGCTCGCCCCAGGGCCGCAACCAAACAACAAGTGAGACAACACCAAAAAGGAAACCGCAACGCAGCGCATGATTACCGCCGATCTAGCTGAATTTCTGGCGAGTGGCTAGCTGCACTCAAGGGTCTCAAGAGGAATAACCTATCAAAAGGCCCGCTTTCAATACTAAGGGCAGCAGATGCTATTCCAACCAACACCCACGTCGCGGTTTTTACAATGATCCCGGCTGGCGTAAGCATTGCGAGCCAAGTGCTCACCGCCGCCCAGTCGATAGGCTTTGGCGCGTTCTGGCTGGTTCGTGCGGCAGTCTTGGTCAAACTCTGGGGTACGGCGGCGGGTGATGGCCGCTAGATCGAGGGTGTTGACCTTGAAATGCAGCTTCACGTCAGGTTGGCAGCCGTGACCGGGCACAGCGTGCGTGCCCTCTTGGCATTCTGGCGCGCCGGGTTTTGTGCAGCGAAGTCCATTGAAGACTTGGCCGGGTTCGCATTCGGCGTCGAGCACGCCATGCAAACATTGCCCCTCTGCATCGCGTTCGAACGGGCACGGCACGCCGTCGGGCGTGACCGCGCAACGTAGCCCCAGGTGCGAGCCACTGTCTCCGGGTCGAAACCGGTTACGCAGCCCCAAGTGCATCCATTTTTCGAAGCGTCGGCTCCATGAACCTCCTCGGTAGACCTTGAGCGCAGCCTCATCGGGCAGCGGAGGAAATGGATACGGGCCAAAGTCACTCGAGGTCCATTCCCAAACATTGCCGCTGATGTCGTAGAGGCCGAATGCGCCAGCCGGGTAGCTTTTGACAGGGCAAGTGCCCGGCTGTTTCCAGCACACGTGACCGTCGGGAGCTTCGCTTCCCCAGGGATATTTCAGCGCCTGCTCGCCGCCCCGCGCTGCATATTCCCACTCGAACTCAGTCGGCAGTCGCGCGACCATGAACGCGCAATACGCCTCGGCTTGGTGGTAGTTCACGCAGTTCACTGGGTGGCTGCCTCGATCGCGATAGCTGCCGTTACAGGTTGCGGTACCTTGTCCAGCGGCCGTGCATTGGCCCGCCTCCACACACTCCTGCCACGCGCTCATCGTGACTTCGGTCTTGTCGAGACAAAACGGTGCAAACCGCGTTTTGAAACGCGGGGCTTCTTCCGGATCGTAATGCCCCCCAATCCAGGCTTCGCCGCCTGGGATGAGTACCATGCTGTTGGGGCAAGTCGGCGCGACTCCCGGCGCTGTTGTTGCTTTTTCTTTGGGTTTTTGCGGCACTCTTCCGGCGCCCGGCATCGCGTCTACGCTCGCGTCACCCAGACAGCGCCGAGCCAGTGCAGCTGTTCCCTCTCGTCGCGGCAGGGGGATCGTGTTGTCTGCGAGCACTCTCGGCAATTGCTGCTTTACCTGCCCGAGGTCGCCCTCGGCGCATGCGAGCACGAGCAGCAACCGCTGCGCCTCACTCTTGACTAGAGGCAACTCCAGTTCTTTGCCCAGGGCGTCTTCGAGTAGCTGCCTTGCATCTTGATACTGACCGCGATTAAGCAGATTGCGGCCCAAAAGGTACCTCGGGAGACCGTCATTGGGGCTCGCCGCCATCCAGCGAGCAAGCCGTGCTACTCCCCTGTCCCAGTTCGCGCCTTCTTTGCCTCCAGTAATCAGCGCCTCGATTGCGGCGATGCTCTCCGGGCTGTCCACTGCCAGTTTGACCTCGAGTGTCCGCCGCTTGTCGACGTCGAGTGTTCTGCCTTGAATTTCCCGATAGGCGGCGCGTGCAGTTTCGAGTTGGCCGCCCTCCAGCGCTCGATCGGCCAGCACTTCGCGGGCTTGGTCGCGCGTGGGCAAAGCCAGCTGAGAGTCGTCCGCGATTGCTTGCCATCGCGCAGTGGCGCCTGCAGAATCGCCACTACGTTGCCGGCAGTCCGCAGCCACCTGCCGTAGGCGCAAATCGTCTGGATCCAGCGCTTGGCTAGCATCCGCCAGCTGGCACGCGCGTCCCGGATCTTGCGAATTGAGTGCGTCAACGGCAGCACTGATGGCGCGATCCACAGCGTGCGGGCAGTGCCTCACCAGCGCGCTCTGGCGGTCAAACAGGGCTCGCGCAGCTTCCCGTGCCGCGTCAGGCAAGGCAGCTTGGGCAATCTCGATGTGCCAGTTGGCCTCCAATTGAGCCAGCGCGCGGCCGGTGATCTTTTCGAGGGATTCGCCGGCATACCAGCGCCGCAGCGCGCTACTGCCGTGGTTCTTCTCAATCGAGGCCACGAATGAACCGGCCACCACATAAGCCAGCCGTCCCGGCTGAACCAGAAAATCGAGGCCCAACAGCGCTGAAATCGGTGGAAGCTGATGCTGCTCGGCTAGGGCACTTGACCATTGGTCTGCGCTCAAATCACCCTCTTCATCCGGAGCGAGCGCCATGGCCATGCCCTCGATGAGACCTGCATTGGGCAACCAACCGCCGAGTGCGCCCGCGATCTTGAAGGGCCCCCTGCCCGTTTGCCCCGCCACCACGTGCGCCAGTTCATGGCCCAGCACCGGGTGCGGAAACTCAGCGCCGTTGAGATAGATCTCGCGACGCCAGGGCTTTGCGACCTGGGTGTGCCCCGCGCCCATGGCCGCCTCTTTCTCGGCAACATTGGCAAAAACGAACGCAGTCACTGCGGGCAACGCGGTCACGCCGAGGCGCTTTTCGAGTACGTTGAGCCAAGCGTCACAATCCCGCGCGAGCATTGACGCTGCGGACCGAGTAATACGGCCACTGAACACGACCTCGCAGCGGCCCTGGCTCACGGAATGTCCGAGCCGTTCGCGAATCGAGGCGGTCGTGGAATAGTGACCGAGCCACTTGCCCGCGATACAAAGCACAAAAGAAACCGCAAAAAAAGCTACGCTCGCGCTGCGAAGCGGTATGTCGCACGGCAGGCGCCAAGAGACGCGCCCCGCTGGCGTTCGCATGAGTTGGCGCGACAGCAACCAGGTACCAAGTAACGTCGCCGTGGAACCGAGTCGGTACGTGACGAGGCGCCCAATCGGATCAAACCCAGTGTCGTACGGAGTGCCTGCAAAAAATCCGACGAATGGATCAAAGGCAAACACCATCGGGCTCGAGTAGAAGCGCCAAAGACTAAGCGCGATGCCACCCAACGGCACACATAGGGCAAGGACGGTGGCCAGGCGCGCCCGGTGTTTGGTGGCATATCGCAGTGCCAACGAACCGGCGCAGGCACCCCAGAGTCCGCCAAGCACCGTACCGAACAATGGACCCAATAGGTACAAGAGCCAGTCCTGCAACGGATCGCAGAGACCAACGCGCAGTCCTTGAAGGAATAGCGTGAATGCTCCGGCGGCGGCCGAGACAAGTCCGATGCCCGTGCCAAATAAGGCCAATGGCTCGGGTTCGAATGCCGTGCTTGCCGCTCGGCGAGAAACCCCAATGGCGACCAACGTCGGCAGAATCAGACCTGCAACCAGGCAACTCAAATAGCCGGGCCCAGCTAGGGACGGCACCCAGCCCAGGAGCCCCATGACAATGGCGCTGAGTGCAGGCAACAATTGCCAAGGGCTCGCTCGATCCAGCAGCGAACGCATGCGCCGAGTCGCGGCAGAGATTGTCTCTCGGAACGGGCCGTTTCTCACTGCGAGCTGCGACCTCGAAGGCTAAGGGCTGACGCTTTCCGACGTTGGCTTAGGCGGCAGCATACTCGGGGGGCGAGTGTCGAAGATGAGCTCGAGCACCTCGCTGACGTTCTTCACCCAATGCAAAATAAGATCGTCGCGAACTGCAGCGGGTAACTCGTCGATGTCGCCACGGTTCGACTCAGGCAAGATTACTTCCGTAATGCCAACGCGATGGGCGGCCAGGAGCTGATCCTTGATTCCATCCACTCGCAACACTGCACCGCGCAACGTGACTTCTCCCGTAATCGCGATCTTTGGTCGCAGCGGCACATTCACTAACAGCGACGTCACCGCGGAGCAGATCGCCAAGCCTGGCGCTGCCGAGTCTTGCATCGCGTAAGCAAGAGGTATGTGCACGTGAAGATCGGTATTTCCGAGCCACTCGGGTTCAATGCCAAACTGTACCGCATGCGATCGCACGTAGCTCACGGCCGCCTCCGCCGCTTCGTCCGCCGCCT
>CAZCNI010000175.1:0-5166 GCA_964499765.1 uncultured Polyangiaceae bacterium | reverse complement strand
CCGCGAACTCAAGCTCTCCTCGCATGCTAGCCTGGACTGCTCTGACTGTCACTCACCGGATGGGCAGCGAGATGGCGGCCTCCACGACGGTGGAACTTCGATCGGCAAAGCCGATTGTGGGCACTGCCACCAGAAGGAACTCAAGGCTTACGAGCAGAGCGTACACGCGCAAGCTGTGAAGCTTGGTCAACACGGTGCAGCCAATTGCACCTATTGCCACGGTTCGCACAGCATTCTACCAGCATACGATCCTCGTTCTCAGGTGTATCGCCGGAACTTGCCCGAGACGTGCGGCGGATGTCACAAGAATGCCGAGCTTGCTGCAAAGCTCGGCATCAGGCAGCCCAAGGCGGGGCTCCTATACCTTGATAGCTTGCATGGCAAAGCCCTCATAGAAAATGGTCTATTGGTAGCTCCGACCTGTACCGATTGCCATAGTTCAACGCATACGATTCGACGCGCGGCCGATCCGCTCTCGACCGTGAATCGGAACAACATCCCAAAGACCTGCGGCAATTGTCACCAGGGGCCTTTGGATGAATTCGCGATCGGCATTCATGGCAAGAAGTTAGCAGAGGGCAATCCCAAGGCACCCGTCTGCAGCGATTGTCATACTGCCCACCAGATCGTCCGCCCCGCGGATGGGTTCAAACTGGCGAGTGATACCCTGTGTGGCAAGTGTCACGCAGACCGGCTGCATCAGTATCGTGAGTCGTACCATGGTCGAGCTAGTGACCTGGGTAATGCGTCGGTTGCCGCGTGTTTCGACTGTCACGGCACTCATACCATTTTGCCCGTGTCCGATCCTGCCTCGAGCCTATCGGTAAACAACCGACTCGACACTTGTAGAAAGTGTCACACGAACGCTACCTCGAAGTTCACCAGCTTCCGTGCTCACGCGGACTTTCGAGACAAGAAGCACTACCCGATCCTCTATTGGGCGTTCTGGATCATGACCGGACTCATAGCTGGAACGTTTGCGGTGTGGGGGCTGCATACGCTGCTTTGGGTGGCTCGCACCGCCACCGTCTATTGGCGCAGTCCAGCGGATTTTCGGCGGCAGAAACGCCAAGCGCGCGATGATAGCCAGGGCAAGCTTTATACTCGCTTTCGACCTGTCGATAGATTCTGCCACTTTTTGATCATCATTAGCTTCCTGATCTTGGTCTGCACAGGCATGCCTTTGAAGTTCCATGAAGCCCATTGGGCTAAGGTGGCCTTCGAACTCCTTGGAGGGGCGCATGTGGCCGCCAAACTGCACCGATTCGGCGCCATCTTGAGTTTTCTGTATCTTGCCATTCATTTGACGAGCCTGGTTGGACCCGTGAAGCGCCGTTGGTCGAGCTTCCGCGACGACGCGGGCGATTTTCGGATCCGCCGCCTCCTCGGATTCGTATTTGGGCCCGATTCTCCGCTGCCGAATTGGGACGACGTGCGTGACGTCACGAACCATGTGCGTTGGTTCGTGGGACGCGGACCGAAACCAAGTTTTGACCGATTTACCTATTGGGAGAAGTTCGACTACTTTGCCGAGCTTTGGGGCAGCGCTTTCATTGGCCTATCGGGTCTCGTGATGTGGTTTCCCGTACAGGTGAGCCGGTGGCTGCCAGGATGGGTCATCAACCTGGCCCAGATCATTCATAGCCAAGAGGCGCTGCTCGCTGCTGGCTTCATTCTGACATTCCACTTCTTCAATAGTCATTTCAGGCTCGAGAAGTTCCCGCTTGACACCGTGATGTTCTCAGGTCGCATTACCGAGGCGGAACTGAAACACGAACGCGCTAGGCAGTACGAGCGTCTCATCGCTGAGGGACGTCTTCACGAATTGGAAGTGCGTGACGATTGGGGTAGCTGGAAGTACCTCTTTACTATCTTTGGCATGTCAGCCCTGATCGTTGGGCTGCTGCTAGCGGTAGGCATCTTCGTCGGCTTGGGCAAACTGTGGTTTGGGCATTAACCGGGCGAGCAGCGAAGCCTGTTCAAGAGGAAGGCGTGAGCCTAGCGAGAGTGGCTACGGAACGGGCGCCGTATTGAATTACACGTGACATGATAAATCGGGCAAACCCCGAGCTTGTTGGTAGAAAATACTTAGACCCTCGGCGGGATAAGTACGCGAACGGCGCTGGAGCTTGTGCGCGCGACGAAATGGCCGCTTATGGTACAGTTAACGACTCGATCGCGCCCCGGCGCCCTACTAGAGTAGCGTCCTGCCAATGTCGGAAGGAGTCAAGCGTGGCCCCTCAAGTGGACCGCCACCGAAGAATCCCAAGCCTCTGTCGCGTCAGGGCCGGCGGCGCCTTGCGATCATTGCTGTTTCATTTCTAGTGCTGCTTGCGGGGCTTGGCGGTGCGAGCACACGCCGCCTACAGCGCTACATCACGAGCGAGTCGGCGTTCTGTCTTTCGTGTCACGGTAAGGTTGCCTCGGATCTTGGGACTCGCGCTCACTCAAAACTCGACTGCGGTAGTTGCCACCGCAGTGAGTTTTTTACGGGTCTTGGCCTCTGGGTGGCGCCTGGTAGAGCGAAATCAGCAAAGCATGGTCAAATCGACCTGGGTCGCTGCAAGACCTGCCATTTCGACCAGCAAAAGGATTCAAGGACCGCCAAGTCAATTGGTCACCAGAATCATGTGACCGCGAAGGCCCACCTTGCGTGCAACAAGTGTCACGAGCTGCAGAAGCACCAGACGCCGGTCAACCCGCGTTCATGTGGAGCATGTCACGACAAGGTGAAGGTGCATGAGCATGGCATGAACGAGGTCGCCTGCCTGTCTTGTCACCAGTTCACTAAGGAGGGCCGCGCGGGCGACCCAGAGGCCACGGGTTGCCCCACTTGCCACAGTGGACAACCATTGCAACCCGGTCAGGCATTCACCTCGACCAAGACGAAGCCGATAACGGCCGCGGTAGTCCACGGCAACGTTAATGCTTGTCGGTTGTGCCACGAACCCCATCGTCCTGACCCCGCCAACCGACGTCACGGTGGCGACTGTGCCTCGTGTCACCAGCGAATTGTCGACCAAAATGTAAAGGCAAACATCCCAACTCACCGCAACTGCGCCGAGTGTCATGCGGTACATGGCCCTCGCCCGAAGACGCCGGATCTCTGCGTCAGGTGCCATAGCAAGGAAGCCGCGAAAGTGTCTGAACCGCAGCTGGCGGCTCACCACCAGGGTTGCGCGGGTTGCCACAAGGCGCACACGTTCCAACCCAAGGCAGCACAATGCATCGAGTGTCACAAGCCCGTTCAGGCGGTGCTCGCCACTTGGAATTCTGCTCCACACAGCAACTGCCTCAATTGCCATAGCGGGCACACTGGCAAGGATCCCGCTGCTGCGTGTCCTACATGTCACGTGGCTCAGCGGGCCCACGGACACGAGAAGTGCACGGTTTGCCACGAGCCCCACAAGGACAAGAGTGCCGCAAAACAGTGTGCTAACTGTCATCAGCCTGTGTTCAGCGTCATCAGTAACGCGAAAGCAGAGCAGCATCGCGTCTGCAGCTCATGTCATGCAACCCACGCGGCGCCGCAGGCCCCGTCACGTTGTGCCAGTTGCCACGGTCAGGTTGCGGGCCAGGTCTCGTCGGCCAATGTGCCCGCCCATCAGGCATGCATTTCCTGTCATTCGCCCCATCAATTCTCCGCGACAGTGAATGCTTGTCGTAATTGCCATCGCGCGCCAGAACTTGGTTCGCATCGGGACGGGTGTACCAAGTGTCATGAACGGCACGGATCGCCCGGGCGACCGCAGAAATCGTGCAATGGCTGCCACAAAGACATCGGCCTTGGCAGAGGCTACCACAACGATTGCGCAAGCTGCCATGCTATCCATCGCCAGCCACAGGGGGGGCCAGCCTGCGTGTCATGTCACCGCGATAAAGTCGCAGCAGCAATTAACTGGCGCCCATTGCCGCACCAGAGATGCGATTCTTGCCACCAGCGCCATTCGGACAAGGCACCGAAAGCGTGTGCGGAATGCCATGCTGAGAAAACCAGTCAACCACTGGCAACAGGGCATCAATGCCTAGGCTGCCACAACCCACATCAAAGTCCGAACCTCACGGCGGGGCTATGCTCGAATTGTCACAAGAACCAAGCGAGTCTCGTTCGTGGTGCAACTCAGACTCACTCGAATTGCATCAAATGCCATCAGCCGCATTCCAATCAGCGACCCACTTGTCAAGGGTGCCATCAGACTCGAGCAGGGGCGCACGCAGTGAAAGGTCACCAGCTGTGCTCGAATTGTCACACAACTCATCAGGTACAGTTTGCAGGAAAAGAAAAGTGTCTGTCGTGCCACAAGGACAAGGTCACTCATTACCCGAAGGCGACCGTTTGCACCGCCTGTCACGCATTCCGCTGAACAGCTCACGAGGGAAAGCAAAATGAATATTCCAAGCAAATACCTTTGGCTCACTGGGGCAATTATTGCTGGAGGCGTAGGTGCGTTGGTCACGAAGCCGCATTCCAACGCCATCACTTCCGCTCACTTGGCAGTCGCGGCAACTAACCCAGTGTCGGAACAACCGGAGCGAGCGTCGGGCGTTCATGCTGCAGCCCGTCAAGAAACCGCGGACGACCAGATTCAAGGAAAAGTCGTCGAGACTATTTCAGTGCCGAACTACACGTATCTGCGACTTTCGCTGACTCGACCCAACAAGTCGAGTACTGCGGGAGACATTTGGGCTGCCGTTCCTACTGCTGACGTGAAGGTCGGTCAGGTCGTTACCGTGGTGGGGGCCCAACGAATGGATGGGTTCACGAGCAGCACGCTCAAGCGAACGTTCGAGACGATTTACTTCGGTTCGCTCGAGGACACCGCAAAGGCTTCTGGGACGAAACTGCCTCCAGGCCACCCCAATACCGGTGCAGGTCCCGACGGGGCCGCGACGGGGCCTTCGGTGATGCCGCCTCACGGTGCCACGCAGGACATGATGCCCGGACAGCATGGTTCCCCCACGGGCGGGGGCGATCAGGTTTCAGTCGGCAAAGTCGAACGCGCGTCAGGTGCACTGGGGCACACGGTGTCAGAAGTTGTCAATGGTCGCAGCCAACTCGCGGGTAAAAAGGTGCGTGTCCGTGGAGTCGTCGTGAAGAGTACTTCGGGAGTTCTTGGCAAGACGTTCCTTCACCTGCGGGACGGCAGCGGCAACTCAGCATCCGGT
>CAZCNI010000174.1:0-5180 GCA_964499765.1 uncultured Polyangiaceae bacterium | reverse complement strand
GTTCGTCGGTGGCACACTACGCGCGGCAGGTGCCGACGTCCGCGAAGCACAAGATGGCCGCCGGGCGCTGGTTCTGGTTCAGCAATGGTGGCCTGAACTCATCGTAAGCGATGTTCTCATGCCAGGCTTGGACGGCTTTGCGCTCTGCCGCGAGGTCAAGCGTGACGTGGCGCTGCGCGACGTACCCGTGATTCTCTTGAGCTGGAAAGAGGACTTGCTATTTCGGCTCCGCGAACTCGGCGCAGATGCTGACGCTTACATCCGCAAAGAAGCCAGCGCATCGTCACTGGTCGATCGCGTGCGAGAGTTGCTCTGGCCTCGTATCAGTCTTGAGCGACGATTGCGGATTGGACAAGAAGTCCGTGGTCGTCTGGATGGCATCACACCACGGACGTTGCTCGACGCTGCGTGTCGCTTGAGCCGTCATGTACGCATAACGCTACGCGATGCTTCTGCACATTACGACGTCAGAATTCGCGACCACGCCTTGCGTGCCGTCACTCGCACTCGACCCAACGGCGTAGTCTCGCGAAGCCACTCAGCGCTGGCAGCGCTGCTTGGTGTTAGCGCAGGCCGCTTCAGCGTGGTCGAAGACGACCAATCAGCGGATGACGACTTTGCCCAATCGAGCCTGGAAGAGGTGATCCGCACTCCCATTCTGCGTGCACGGGCCGCACAGCACGTTCTCTCCGGTGCCGCACTTGGCACTGTCGAGCATGTGTCGCTCGACCCCGACACCTTTGCTGATGAGCTGTCAATGTTGCCGCTCAGTCTCAGACCATTGGTGGATGAGCTATTGCGCGGCACTTCCCCCAGCCAGTTACTCACCGCTGGCGCCACCTCGCTCAATAGCCTCGAGGCGCTGCTATCCGATGCTGCGCGCCGGGGCGCGGTGCAGACAATCACGGGGAAGAACGGTGTCGATCTGCTGACCCAAGAAATCCTCGCACTGTCCGCACCAATTTCGGACCAGCCGCCAGCGGCCAAACCACCGAACCCACCCACGTTCTCGTTTCAACTAACGCCGAGCCCGCTGCCCACCAGCCCAGCACTGGCCGCTGTCGCTGCAAGCCCATTGACCGCCACCAGCAAGCCCTTGGTTAACGGTTCAGATACGCAGAGCGCAAAGAAATCAGACGCGGAAGAGGAATTCGATTGGGCCTCCGAGGCTTCGTGGGAATCGGGCGCGCCTCCCAGCCCCGAGACTGCGGTCCAAGCCGAACGCAACAGTCCCTACTCACGACCCCGCATATCCGCAGAGTGGGGAGGCCCGGACAAACGACTTGCCGCCACCTCAGCCGCAAAGACGCCTTCAAAGAAGGCCGACCCACTTTCTGGACCCCCGACAGCCCAACCTTCAAGCGAATCACCATCGGATACCACACACCAACCGGTTTCTGGCGAAACGCCTGAGCTCGCAGTAGTCATCGCGACAACTGCCGGCGACACGGTGTCGCATACGATCCCCGCCTACCCAATTAGGACGGCGCATCTGGGCTTGACACTCACCTCGAGCAACCTCGAGGTGAACCTTCACGCAATGCTCGCTCCGACCGCACAGGAGCAGCCGGTGAGCACTAATCCGCAGCCGGCGCCAGGCATATCGACGCCGACCAGCCCTGAAAGGATGCGGCCTCCGGCGGTGGCTTCAGCCGAGCAAACGACCATTGAGGCGCAGGGTACTGCGCAACCCCTCGATGCAAGTGACACAACAACAAAAGGCGATGCACAATCGCGGCAGGAGAGCCCCTCAGAGATTTTGCCAGTAGGAGAGGCCGTATTTCCGTTGTGCCAAAGCAACGCACCGTCGGCACGTGCGCCACACGCCGCGACCTCTTTGGCAGCAGTGGTACAACTTGCACTGCCTGATCTTCACGACACCTTGCATTCCGCACTGTCACCGAACACGCTGGACGCCGTGCTCGTTCCGGCGCCTGATCTCCCCGATCCAAGCCCAGCGACGCACGAAGTCGGGACCTATGACGCACCAGCGGCCCAACCCGATTCGGACCAACACGAAGCGCAACTAGCCACCAAACTGGCTGAAGATAACCCACTTGCTGACGAACCCGAGCAAGAGGCAGTGGCGCCAGAAACTATCTCCGAATCTGCGCCGCGGACCGCCGCTCCGCGCACCAGTTCCTGGCTGGTGCCGCTGAGTCTGGCGCTCACGGCAGGGGTACTGTCTTTCACGGTGGCGCTGCCGATTGCGCAACGCCTGCACCTACAGCCGGCGACTCCCAACACGGCAGCAACGACAACCGCAACTGTCGAGACTGCGCCTGCAGCACTCAGTGTGGTAGGCGCTGCGGAGGCTCCGAGCGCAAGAACGCAGAACAACCCGGCGACAGAAGCGACCAGCAACTCGCTGCCACCGGGCGTTACGGTTGCACCCGACAAGGGACTCCTGACCCTAAAAACGGCAGGCGTTCATTCGATATTCGTCGACGATGAGTTCATTGGGCGGGGGCCAGAACGGACGGTAACGCTCGTACCCGGACAGCACAGGGTACGCGTCTCGCTAAACGGCGAAGAGCACACCGAAACCGTCGAAGTCGTGGCGGGTCAACTCATCCAGCGTTCTCTCGATTCGAATGGGAACTAGAACCATGGGTGCACGTGGTCTCGATGCATACCGAGTGCACGCTACATTTGTCGTGCGCCACGCCAAAAAGTATCTTGCGATCACCATTCTGACGCTGTCTTCGTCGCTGGCCGTTAGCTGCCGCGGCTCTGGCAACAAGCAGCCTCATAAGAGCGACATTCCTGCACCTCAGTTGCAATCGCCACCAGCGCCGCGACCAACTTTCCCTGCAGCAAGCGACGCGCTCGAATCTGGACGCATCCAGCTGATTGAGCAACTGCCCCAATGTGAAGTCGATCAGTTGGGTCCCGTGCTCGAGGTGGGGACGCCCTCTGAGCAGGCTCGGCGCGGGTTTGCAGCCAATGCCGATCGGAGTGAACCTGTTGAGCGCAACGGAGATGGATTCACTCGCGTCTACGAAAGACAACTCGTGCACACGCTGTGGCTTGACGAACCCATCGAACGCCCCCGCGTTGCGGTTCGACTCGTCGGTGCCGCAGCATCTCGACTGACCGTGCTTCTCGACAAGACTGTTGTTGGCACGACCAAACTCACCCGCGGAGAGTTGGTCACGCGATCGTTTCCTGCAATGGAAGGAATCGTTGAACCAGGACGTCACACGGTCACTTTGGAGTTCCGCGGTAAGCCCACGGATCGTGATGACCCGAGCGCCGAAATCGATTGGATCCACGTAGGACAGCCAATGGATGGCGACACGATTCCTACCGTGCCCACCCTCCGGACACTGGTTGCTGACCAAAACCTAGGTGGCATACCCAAACGGGCTATCGTTCTGCGCGCACCAAGTCTGGTTCGCTGCCCGCTGCTGCTAACCGCTCCCGCACATCTGAAAGTCTCCGTGGGGTTTTGGGGCACAGGCCACGGGCTGGGCGAAATTCGATTGCTCGAGGACGGGCAAGCACCAGTGACGCTGCGACAACAAAGAACCCAAGGCGGCAATGGGGCAAGCTGGACGCCACTTGACATCGATTTGAGCACCTATGCTCATCGGGTTGTCCACTTGGAAATGCGCGCGCTACGCGCATCGCAACACGGTCGCGTCGTATTTGGCGAACCCAGCATCCAGCAAACTGAAACGCCTCCGTCTCCGGAAGCGGGTCGCGCAAAGGTGGTGCTAGTCGTCGTCGCCTCAGGGCTCTGGCGCCGCAAGATTCCACCTTGGGCGCCGATCGGCAACGTATCGGCCATTGGTCACCTGCTCCCCGACGCAGTCGTCTTTCAGAATTATCAAGCGTCTAGCACCGTGCCGGCGGCAGTGATGGCATCGCTAGTCACTGGCCTTGGCCCCGTGTCGCATACCTTGCAAGATCCCTTGTCTCGGCTGCCGCAATCAGTCGGTACTCTGCAACGATTCGTCAAACTTTCGAGTGGACGAACCGCTATGTTTACGGGTGTTCCCAACACCTTTGAAACCTTCGGTTTTGCCTCAAATTGGGACGAGTACCAAGCAGTCTCACCCATTAAGGACCTACCAGCACAGGAGCCGCTGACTCGCGCAAGCCGCTGGCTGCAACATGAACTCGAGGTCGGCGACAACGCGAAGCGATTCCTGCTCGTTCACATCCGAGGCATGCACCCCCCCTGGGATTTGACGAAGGAAGAAGTGGCAGCTCTGCAGCCATCCGAGTACGGCGGACCTATCGATGGGCGTCGCGGCGGAATCACGCTGGCTCGCATTCGAAAGCAAACGCACAAGTCCCAGCGACGACTCACCGATGAAGACTGGACGCGACTCGAGTCGCTGACCACCGCCGCAATTGGGGCGCAGATGCAAGCCTTCGATCAGTTGGTCAACGTGCTCAAGCGCTATAATCTCTGGCAGAGCTCGCTCGTGATATTCATGGGCGATGTTGGCGCCGGCGAGCCCCCCAACGTGCCTTACGAGCCGCGAGGGACTCTGCGTGGTGATCAGTTGACCGTGCCTTTGCTGATCAAATTCCCCGGCAACGAATATGCCGGTCACAGTGTTGAGAGACCCGTAACGACGGTTGATATATCGAAGACCATACTTGCCGCACTCGGATTGGAGGCGTCCGAAGGAATGCTCGCCGACGATCTGGAACAGGTGGCGGCGGGTCGCGCGCCCCTTGCGGAGCGCCCATTGGTGTCGACATTGGGCAACGCCTACGCCTCGCGGCTCGAAAATTGGTTGCTCTTCGGGGAACTAGGCCGAGAGCCTAACCTTTGTGAACTGTACGTGGACCCCGCGTGCACCAACAACCGCTTTGCGGATCGCCCGCTCACGGCCAAGGCAGCTTGGTTGTGGTCGCGCAATGAACTGCTGCGGATGAAGGCAATCAAGGGCGCGCCCGCTCGTGAATCCGCTACCATCGATGCTGACACAGCGGCTGGGCTAACCGTCTGGGGAGACATCGAACAATAGCGGTGATGGGCGCATACCAGGGAAACCGCAGCTCCTCACCAGGACGCACCCTATGCCAAGCGCTCCCGATCGCCCCCCGGGAACCACTCCTCGTCCACCCAAGGTCCGTTGTGAATCCGTTCTTCGTATGCACCCCTCCGGGAATGCCTGGGATTAGTCTGGAGCGCAGGCATTCCGGAAAGCCACCCTCGA
>CAZCNI010000173.1:0-5268 GCA_964499765.1 uncultured Polyangiaceae bacterium | reverse complement strand
CGTGATCGTGCTCGGGCCCGGGCTTGGGCTTTCCGAGGATGCGCAGCGGTTGGTTCGTGTCGTTCTGCAGACGGCGACTATCCCTGTTATCCTCGATGCTGATGCCCTCACATTGGTGAGCCGCGCACCCAATTGGATGAAGGATTCGATCGGCCCGCGCATTCTCACGCCGCATACGGGTGAAATGGCGCGCTTGCTCGGAACGAATGCGCAAGCCATTGAAAGTAACCGATTCACCGCCGTGGACGAAGCGGTTGCATTATTCAAGGCGGTCGTGTTGCTCAAGGGACCGTTCACGATAGTTGGTGCTCCCAATGAGGTGCCGGCTGTGGTGGGGCATCCCAACCCAGTGCTCTCGACAGGGGGCACGGGTGACGTTTTGGCGGGCGTTGTTGGGGCCCTGCTAGTTTCACTCGAGCCCCGACAGGCGGTTGTGTGTGCTGCGGCTTGGCATAGCCAAGCCGCGAAATACTGGGCGACACGGCAGCACGCGGACCGGGGCCTGCTTGCGCATGAGTTGGCAGACTGTCTTCCGCAGGCACTTGCCGAGCTGACAATGAACACTGCACTATTGTCAGATTGACACGGTCGTCGAGCGGCACGCGGACATCTGTACGGCGATTATTCCGCAAAAACCGGGTCCCCCTGGTTTGCTGTCGCTGGCATGCGAATTGCTCAATGATGGCGCGGAGAATAAAGTAGATGACCCACCCCGACGCTCGCCCCTTTGCCCTTGAATTGTTGAGCACGATCCCCAGCCTGAGCGTGCGTGCGCGTTGCCTTTGTCGCAATCAATCCGACGCTCATGACTTGGTGCAGGAAACGGTTGCTCGTGCCCTCAGTCGCATTCATCAATTCGAACAAGGCACGAACCTGCGTGCATGGTTGCATCAGATAATGTTTCATTTGTTCATCTCGCGCCGTCGTCGCGCTTTGCGTGAACAGGTCAGCCTGGCTCGGTTCGCGGCAGAGCACGATTATCCTCGTTTCGGCGAGAGCAATGCATTCAACGCACGGTTTCTTTCTCCGCGCCTGGTAGCGGCGCTTGAATCGCTGCCGAGTAAGCTGGCCACCGTTGTGCGGAGAGTGGACGTTGATGAACTGAGCTATCGCGAGGTCGCTGAAGAAATGCAAATCCCCATCGGCACTGTCATGAGTCGACTGTGGAGAGGCCGGCATCGTCTAGCGCAGGCGGTGGCAGATGACTTGATGCGAGTAAATGCCGAAGCCGCCTAGAAAGGGCTTGTCCGACGAACTCGGATGATGGCAGCGCTCGTGCAAGTGCAAGCGCCGGACAGCGCCTCGGCTGAACGGTTCTAGTCTCCAAGGATCGGGCGACACGCCTCGTCTTTTCCACGAGAGTTGTCGGTGCGTGGCGCCCAAATCGAACCCGAAGCCTACGATCAGTTGCGTGGCAAAGACGAGACTTGTCGCTGCTGCGACGAGAATTGTTCTCGCGACCAGCCCAATTACACGTGCCGCACGCGAAACCTCGAATCTCGGAGATGACCCGGAGCATCTCCGGGATGAGAAAGGTCAGGGGGGTTGGAATGAAAGCCGCTCTAGTCCAGAATATCGACGGTTCCGTTAATGATTACATGGGGCGCCGGTTCATGATCGATTTGCAATAGAAGAGCCCCGCTATCATCGATGCCAATGGCTCGTCCGGCGAGACCATCGACAGATACCCGGTGACCCCGTAGCGCGTCGCAGGCATGGAAATCCTCGAGCATGCTCGAAAAACCGCGCACTTCCCAATTGTGCAATCGCAAGGCCACGTGCTTCAAGATGTCCGCAAGCAGGAACTCACGCCGCAGTTCGCGCGCGCCGAGCAAGCGAAGCGAAGTCGCAGCGAGTCGAAGTTCCGGTGGCGGCTCGCGCAGGTGCACGTTCAGCCCAATGCCAACGGCCAGTGATAGCTCGGCGTTGCGCAATTGGCTTTCCACGAGAATCCCGGCGAGTTTGCGATTGTCGACCAGAAGGTCGTTGGTCCACTTGATTCGAATCTCGTCATCGACGTGGGGCTCGATGGCGTCGCGCACCGCGAGACCGATTGCTAACGTGATGCTGCTGACGTTTTCCGCCGCATGGCGCTCCGGGCGCAGCAGCACCGTAAAGAGCAGATTCTCCCCCGGCTGTGCCGACACCCAGGTTCTGCCGCGGCGTCCTCGCCCAGCGGTCTGTTGATCCGCGACCACGACCAGCCCGTGGGGTGCGCCGTCACTCAATGCGCGCAGAACGACGTCGTTCGTCGATGTGGTCGTTTCATAGCTGATCAGACTCCGTCCCAGCTCGAGGTCCCGGGAGAGCACTAAACTCTCGAATAGCTCACGATCGAAGGGTTGTAACTCGCTGTTCAACGCCGTTAGTCTCCGATACGCTCGATATCGAGCGCAATATCCGCGGATGGTGCTGAGTGAGTCAGCGCTCCCACGCTGATTACGTCCACGCCACGCGCAGCCAAGGCGGCAACCGTTGTCACACTGACCCCGCCCGAGATCTCGACGGTAGCCCGGCCGTGGGCGCGTTCGATGGCCAGGTCCAATTGGTCGGTCGCGAAATTGTCGAGCAACACGATGTCGGCGCCAGCGGCCAGCGCTTCATCGAGTTGTTCCAGTGACTCGACTTCGATCTCGACCCGCGCTGTGTGTGGGCAGCGTTGCCGTGCACGTTCGATGGCGGTTCGGATCCCGCCTGCGGCTTCGATGTGGTTGTCCTTGATCAACACCGCCGAACCAAGCATGTCCCGGTGATTGTGCGCACCGCCGACCCTTACGGAGTAGCGCTCCAGGTGGCGCAGCCCGGGCGTGGTCTTACGCGTGTCGGCAATTCGCGTTTTGCTGTCCGCGGGCAACTGATCGACGAACGCTCGGCTCATAGTGGCAATGCCACTCATTCGCTGCACGAAGTTGAGCGCCGTGCGTTCTGCCATCAGTATGCTTCGCGCTGAACCTTCCACCTGCCAGAGGACGGTGCCCGGTTCGACTCGAGTGCCGTCGATTACCAATTCTTCGACGCGCAGGCTCGGGTCCAACGTGTAAAACACTCTTGCGAACACCTGCGAACCACACGAAACCAACGAGCTGCGTGCGATCGCCCGCCCAAGCGCAATCGTATCTTCAGTGACCGTGGCTTCGGTGGTGGGGTCACCCCCCGCCAAGTCCTCGTGCAGGGCTCGTTCGATGACTTCGTCGATGATGGTAGGTATGAGCATCAGTGCCAGAGACCGTAACCCGTTCCCAAGAAGGACGCAAATGCGTTGCAGGCCACGTGAAAAAGCACACCGGTTCCGATGCCACCAGTCTTCAGTCGGAGCCAGCCGAACAAAAGCGCGGGGAAAAACACGGCAAGACGCGCTGGATGAGGCTCGGTGATGAAGTGGCCGAGCGCGAAAAGCGTGCTCGACCAAACCAGGCTCATCCCCACCGGAACCCCGAACACGCGCAGGTGATGGCGATCTTGACGCTCGAGTGTGGTCAATAAATAGCCGCGATAAAAGGCCTCTTCGGGCAAAGCGACAACGAGTGCCTGTCCGAACAACTCGTCGCTCCAGGACAGCGGTGCTCTAAATGCAAACGCATGGGTTGGGTGCCACCAAAAAATAAATCCCAACCAGAAGAGTGGAAATACGAGCAGAGTGGTGCAAAGAGCGAACAAGACCGCGTGTGCGCTATCGCGTGCCATTCGGCGTGGGTCGAGTGATCCCGTCTCCAGAAGTCCGCCGAGTGACAATCCCATGGCGTGCACGTGAGTGCTGCTGGTGCCCGACGCGCAGAGCCAATAGGTTGCAACAAGAAACGCGAGTCCTACGAGTGTTGCGCTCCAATTGTCAGGCACGAGGTACGCGACTAGTCCAACCGCAAGCGTGACGAGCGCAGTTACCAGCCAAGGATGGTTTTTTGGTTCGGGGGCTTCCAGCATGCCTGACGGGTCCTGGGGGAAGGGTGACAGCAGCAGCGCTCGAGGGGCAGCCCTCGGTCACCGATCTTGCCGGTTACGCCATGACTGGAATAAGGTCGTGTATTTGGACAAAAGGGGCCTTCTTCTGGTCTTGGTGGTCGCGGAAAGGGCGATTTGCTCTCGCCAAACGCTCGCATGGTCTCCCCCTTCCAGCGACTGCGTGAGATAACGTGCACTCCGTTCCAAGACAGAGCCCGACTGGTAGCTTCGGGACGATTGGGACAGCCGCGGAGGATCAATGTTGAGTCCGAATTACCAAACGCCCACGCCTGCGCCGCAGCCAATTCCTGGCCGAGTGGATTTCGCGAAATGGCCACCCGACGATGACAACCTGCCTGCAGGACCACCCCCCGGATCACCGGGCATGCCTGGTGGCGGTTCATTCGATGCTGGCGACGGAAACTTTAAGAAAGGTCGGTTCGGCGTTGGTTTCATTATCATCGGCCTGCTTGCCGTGGGTGGCATAGCCGCAGGCTTAGCCTTCGGGTTCAAACAAGACGCCGAGAAGATGACGGTGCCTGAGGCCATGGCAAAGGCCAAAGAAATCTTCGTCAAGCCGAAGACGGAACAGATCCCCGATTGGCGCAAGTGGGCAGCGACTGAAGCGAGCGCTGAGCTGAAGCGTGAAGCTCTTAAGCAGTTAGCGTGGGCCAAGGATCCCGAGGGGGTCACACTGGCAGCCAAGGCGCTAACCGACTTGAACGAAGGTGTTCAAGGCGATGCCGCCATGTGTTTGGCTTCCTATGGTTCACCGCTCGGCGACGGGGCAAAAGACGCGTTGCTTGCAGCGCTCAAGACCGTGGGACCCGGCGCAAAGCCGCAAGTTGCGTGGGCGCTCGTCGAACTCGGCGACGCCCGGGCCTTTGATCAGATCATGGTGCTGTATCGCGCGGGGCACTTGAGCCAAGTACAACGGCTCGGCGGTGGCATGGGCTTTGACCCCGAGAAGATTACGAGACTCGTGTCGCTCGACAAGTTGGCGTCCATGGCGAGTGATGAGAGCGCTGCGGTGAGGCAATTGGTTGCCTCTGTTCTCTCGGCCAATGCAGCTCCGAAGTACACGGACACGCTCATCAAATTGCTCGGGGACAGCGACCAAGAAATCGCACGGCAAGCCGCACCAGGCCTGGGCAAAATCGGTGATGAGCGAGCGCGTCAGCCGTTGCTACAAGCCTTGCGGGGAACGGACAAAGAGAGCCGTACGAAGTACCTGGAAGCCTTGCGCGACGGCATCGGAGCGAAAGGTCTCGTGTTGGCCCTCGACAGCATCTCGAAGGACAACGAGAAGTCGGCTTGGTACCAGACACG
>CAZCNI010000172.1:0-5286 GCA_964499765.1 uncultured Polyangiaceae bacterium | reverse complement strand
CACTGGATTCCAAATCTATTTGTCTTCGGATCATGGCAAGGTAGGCGCTCTCATTGAGCATGTGCTGGATACGCTTCGCGAAAGTAAGGAATGGAGCTAGAACGCCGCTCGGTTCACGCAGCTGCGCAGCAGAGCTGTGTCGTGCCAGCCAGTTGGGCGCTCTGCTATCGAGCACCCATTTGCTGGGCGCAAGAAGGTCAAATTCATGGTGAGTCCCGATAGTTCATCCGTGTCGAATCTAGTCGCCAGTGCGACTGGTACCCTTGCGCGTCCCTGCGAGATCAATGAGTGAAGGTAACCCAATGGCCGGTACGACCAACTTAACCAGGCACGCCACTCTCGAAGACATTACGCGTCGCTGCAACGTGGCGATTGCAGCTCGAGCTTCCATCGTCGAAGAAGCGCTCGCGCTTGCAAGACAGAGTGCAGCGTACGTAAGCGAAGCCGAACAGCAAATCTCAGGCGCTTTGGCTGTCATCCAAGGCGTAAAGCCCATTTTCATCGGCAGTTCCGAGTATATGGTGAGCAGCTCACGGCTGCTTGTCGACGTCGCGAACGAGCTCGAAAATGATCTGCAGGAACTGAGGGCTGTCCAGGCCAATGTCGAGGCTTACGAGACGCCCACCAGCGATATCCTCGAGCTGATGGTTGCGCACTCGGTGGAGACGATTCAGTCGCGCATTCGAGCCCGCATGATCAAGCTCGGCGGCGAATTCACGGTTTCATTGCCGCCTCGCGCGGTAACCATTCAGAACTCGATATCGATTCCGCCGCGCCGCCGGTCTGAACAGCCAGCAACGACCGAACTCGTCATGGAGGAAATGGAGGACGGTGCGCCCATTGAGTCGCTGCTGCAGTCGGGTCTCGGCAATTTCGAACGCTGTAGTGAGGCGCTCGAATCGTGCTTCTACACGCTGGCGGGTGCGCAGGCGCTGATCGGCAATGCTACGAAGGCCTTAGCTACACTCAGCGACAAGTATCGCGAACTCGACGGGTTGGAGAATGGCTCGACAGCGCCTCGGTTGAGTGAAGCACTGGAGAACCTGAAGCTTCTCGTGCAGGATGTTGGCCGACAATCGGATCGCCTCGCCGTAGTCGCGGGTGCGCCGGAGCGCATTCGACCGCCGCTACTCGCCGTCATGGATAACATGGGCAAACTCCTGCTCACGGGCCTGCGCACTGAGCCTAGTTCTCCTCCGGAGACTCAGGAAATCAGCGCACGCGACGTGTTGCAGCAGGTTCTCAAAGGAGCCTTCGACGAGCTGTCCATCTTCTTTGCCGTTGCGACACTGGCAGAGCGCGAGTCATTGACTGAGGCGCTGTTTCACGCAACGCGTACGCACGAGCTGCAGGAGGCCTCTCATGCGGTCGAGGCACTCAAGCGGATCGCGTTGATGGGAGCCGGGTCGCGCACCGATGCCGGTGACAGATTGCTCAGCCTCTCGAATTCTCTTTCCGTTACTGAGGCCGTACGCGCCGCAGCCACGGCAGCCCTCATCGACCTAACGGGCGAGCCGGGCGACCCTCAGTAGTGTCATTGCATGAACCAAGAGGCTCCCTTGTCAGACGGCGGAAGTGACGCAGACCGAAGAAGGTGGACCCACAAGCGGGCCCAGTTCGACAACGCGATTCAGTCGGCGCGACTGCTGAGCTTCATTCAACGGCTAGCGTCCGGTGAGGTTCGACACCAGGAGATCATCGCGATCCTACTCAAGGTCAACGCCTCCAAAGATCAGTCTCAGTACGTGGCAGAGACGCTGGCGATGAAGAAAGAGTTGCGCGGCCTGGCGCGTCAAGAACTCCACCCGGAAGTTGCCCTGTTCTTCACCGAGGTCTCTCATCTGATACCGCAGTTGACCGACGGCTTGGCGAGCCAGGTCATGATGTTGCTCGGCCATGCTGCGCAGAACGATGCCTACCTGGACACCGTGAGTAACGCGGTGAGCGAATTGCTTGCGGATCTCGATCACCCGCTCAATCGCGAAGCAAGGAACTATCTGCGGTTGCTCTGGGACCAGATGGAGGCAACGCGACGCCTCAAACAAACGGAAGCGCAGTTCGGAGGTATCTCCGTGCCGCCACCGTCGGCAAGCGAGCGCGCGCTGCGCGATTCCGGCAGGATGCCGAAGGTCGCTGCGCTACGCGAGCAGAGTCCTGTGCCGGTGCTCGTGGCTGAAGCTGCAGTCATCGAACCCATCAATCGAACGGCAAAGATGGACGTGGCTTCGGTTGAGCCAACCCACGCGCTCGTGCCTGACGAGAGCCCCGATTCGAGCCCTTCAATAGAAGAGCATCTGTCGCCAATGGCGCAGCAGAGTTCAGAGGCGCCGACGCAAAGGCGAAGTGCATCACCGGAAGTTGGGGCGAGCACCAAGACCATTATTGGGGGGGTCGAGGCACCGGCACTTCTACAGTTACAGTCGGATCCCGCTCCTTCATTGGCCACGCCAACAGAACCTACCCAGCTGGCCACGCTTGCCGGGCCAACGTTCGTGTCTGAGCCGTCTCCGGCCATGCCATCGAGTCAGCCAAGTCAACACGGCCAACTTGCAGTTGGGTTGACTGAATCGCTGGACAAGTCCTTCGACGATCAGACCAATGAATTCTTCAGTCGCAGTGAGGCACCGCAGCCTGAATCCGCACGCGAATCAGTCAGCGAGTTCGTGCCTGAGTCGCGCCCTCCTGTGGCGCGGCAATCTGTGGCAGATATCAAACTGCCTACCAATAGCGTGCCGCGTTGGGCCGTGATTACCGCCAGCATTGCCGTTGCCGGCGTTGTGGCCGCGGTCGTATACATCACACGCGAGCCGAGTCCGGAGTCAGCGGTGGGCGAGCCACGAGCAACAGCGAATGTGCACGCGCCAACGCCCAGTGCAAACGCGTCAGCACTGCGACCGAATAAGAAACCTCCGGTTCAGCCGTCGGCTGCTTATGCGGCTCCGCCGCCACCCCCGCCCCCGGCTGTCGCTCCCTCGTCGTCCGCAGTAAAGCTTGCAGCGCCCAAGTTAACGCCAGTCCCAGTCCCGGACAAGCCCGTTACCCAAACGGCCAAGCCGGCGTCGGCCAGGGTGGCCATTGATTCACCCAAAGTTACCGCGCCGCAGCCGGCGAAGTCGCAGAAAGCCGCGGCCCCGGCACCCTCTGCACACGCGGCTTCCGCAGAGCCGCAAACTCGCGGTGCATCTGCGTCAATCGTGACGCCACCGGACGTGGCCAAGAACCTGAGCCCGCTCGATCGCATTGTCGCGGAGCTTCGACTCATCTCACCCGATGCAGTGGGGATCGAGGACAAGGCGCGGGAGCTGAGCCGCATCATTGCGACTTCCAAGCGCAAAGACGCCATCTACATCATCGATCATTTGGGGCCACAGGTTGCGATCGATACGCTGGGTCGTGACCCCACGCTGGAAGAATCATTGCGAACCTTTGCCATCTCGACGCTTGGGCGCGTTGCGCTCGACGACGACGACAGCCGAGCGGTAAGCGCCATCTTCATGCTGGGTGAATGGGCCAAGAGTGCTGGCAAAGGGAGACAGAAAGCCATTGCCGCGCTCGACAGCCTCGGTAAAGAGAGCATTGTCAAGACGTCGGCTCCCCGCACCAAGGCTTTTCGCGCAGCAAAAGCCCAAATAGATGAGTGAAGCCGAGTCGCTCCTGGGGCCAGCCTTGACAGCGCACTAGGCGCCGGTCATCGTATCTGCGTTCGGACGACTGGCGCTTTGTGGAAGAACCACAGGGGAGTTCGAACGCGTTGAGTGCCGCGCGCCTGGGCCCGAATCAAGTGGGAAACCGCTGATTCGATGAGTGACTGGAGGTTACCATGGCGTCCGCTCAATCCAATGCAACTCGATTGACTCGTTATCTCAGTCAACGAAGCCCCGGCTCCATCAAGTCCGAAGCCGTCGCGTTCTTGGCTGGCCTCGACGCGGTGGAGGCGGTTTCTCCGAGCATTGCCCAGGCGATTGCTTCAGAGCTGCGTGATCAGCGCACGCACTTGAAGCTCATCGCGAGCGAGAATTATTGCTCGCTAAACACTCAGCTGGCGCAGGGCAATCTGCTCACTGACAAGTACGCGGAGGGCGTCTCCGGGCACCGATTCTACGCCGGTTGCGACAACGTGGACGCGGTTGAGACCGAGGCTTCCGACCTTGCATGCCAGCTATTCGATGCCGAGCATGCGTACGTGCAGCCGCACTCGGGCGCTGACGCCAACATGGTCGCTTACACGGCGATCCTTGCGGCCAAGATCGAAGCCCCATTTCTTGCCGACCAAGGCGACGACAACCCGGCGCACCTGTCGCGTGAGGTGTGGAACCAGCTGCGCGCGCGCCTGCAGAACCAGAAATTGCTAGCGCTCGACTATTATTCGGGCGGGCACTTGACGCACGGCTACCGATTCAACCTCTCGGCTCGCCTCTTCGACTGCTATCAGTATCGCGTTCGGCCTGACACCAAGCTGCTCGACCTCGACGACATTCGAAAGCAACTGCACGAGATCAAGCCGACGGTTCTGCTTGCGGGTTACAGCGCGTACCCGCGCAAGATCAACTTCGCCAAGATGCGTGAGCTCGCCGACGAAGTTGGCGCAATCTTCATGGTCGACATGGCGCACTTTGCAGGCCTGGTTGCGGGCAAGGTCTTTACCGGCGATTACGACCCCGTACCGCATGCTCACGTGGTTACCTCAACCACGCACAAGACCCTACGCGGCCCGCGCGGAGGCCTGGTGTTGTGCAAGAAAGAATTCGCGGAGGCCGTAAACAAGGGCTGCCCCGCGATTCTCGGTGGGCCGCTTTCGCACGCCATGGCAGCCAAAGCCATTGCCTTCCGCGAAGCGCTCACCCCAGAGTTCAAAGCCTATGCGCAGCGCATCGTGGACAACGCGCGGACGTTGGCGGACGCCTGCCAGACGGAAGGCATGAACGTGCTTACCGGCGGGACTGACAACCATTTGCTGCTGGTGGACGTGGCACAGAGCTTTGGTCTCACTGGCAGACAAGCAGAATCAGCGCTGCGCCTCTGCCGATTCACGTTGAATCGCAACTCGTTGCCTGATGACGTGAACGGGCCTTGGTACACCAGTGGCCTGCGCATTGGCACGCCGGCTGTGACCACGCTGGGCATGGGCGCCACCGAAATGAAGGAAATTGCGGCGATTGCCAAGACCGTGCTTGCCGCCACCAAAGCCGCTCCCGGTCCCGATGGCAAGCCCCACAAGGCCAAGTTCGAAACCGATGCCAAGGTGAGTGAAGCCGCGCAAGCACGCGTGCTCGATTTGCTCAAAGC
>CAZCNI010000171.1:0-5309 GCA_964499765.1 uncultured Polyangiaceae bacterium | reverse complement strand
AGCTGCCTATTCCCCGACAGTCCACGCGATATCGACTCAGACCCAAGCTGCCGCCGGAATGCCCCTACTTGCAGCTCTGGCGCTGGGAATCCTGGCAAAGGTCCCGAACTCAGGCGCCGCAGGAACCGAAGCGATCTCGACGCTCTACTTGTGCCCCTTGGCGCTACTGGTCCCACTCGCATTGATCCTCCAAGCATCCCTCCGCTCCAGCAAAGCCATTTCGAATGAAGTGCGCCGGCAACTTAGCGGCTTCCCACAAGAGGCTGGGGTGTTCCGGGTACCCTCCGACTTCACGCCGAGCTATCGAAACTGCGTGGACATTGCGTCCCGTGAGTCCACGCGCAATTTGGGCATTCCCAGCGTCGCTTTGGTGGCAATACCCCTCGCTGCTGGCGCGATTGTCTGTTGGTGGCTGCGCGACACGGAACCGACGGGGCAAGCTCTTGCCTTGTATGTTGGCGTTGTTGCAGTCACCGTTAGCGTCGTTGGGTTCATCCTCGAAGCGGCGAATGACTTCGCCAATAAGGCAGGCACCCGTACACCACGGGGCATCAACTCACAGCAGTCCATGACGGTCGGCGATGCCATTCACCACTTGGCAATTCATGCGCCCCCGGCAATCCGGCTCCTAGCGAAGGCCACCGCAATCGTGGCACTGACGTATTCACCCTATGTTCTCTGAACTACATACACTCGAGGCAATCCGTTGACGTCTTCATTGGCAGACGCCCTCTCCACCCTCTCCGACCGCGGGCTGCGAAGGCTACTTGGTGCGCGAACTTTCTTGCGTGGACTTGACTATGAAAAGCGCAGGGTCGTTGAGCAGGTCACAGTCGATAACGACTCCGCGACTGGCAAGGTCAAGGGTTCCGATCCTGATCCTTACGAAGTAACGATGCGACTCGGCGGCGAGGGAATCAAGTCGCACTGCACCTGCCCTGCATTTCAGAAGACAAATCAGCACTGCAAGCACGTGGCAGCTTTGCTCATCACGGTCAGGAACCAAGCGCGCTCACGTCTGCCTCGTCGTGAACCAACAGTCGCAAACCCGGCACCCGCGGCACCGCAACCTCAGCCGTCCTCGACGGAGCAGAAAGGTTCAAGACGTCGCGAGCGGCGGCGACGACCACAACAACCTCTCCCTGCAGTAGTAGTGGCAACGAGTGGTGCAACACCGCAACCCGTCCCAAGTGACGCCACAGTCCGACATACGGGCATCGGCGCATGGCTGGCTCCCCCCGGTGCCACCAAGACACTCAACCTTGAGTTTCGTGTCCACGTGCGTGCCGGTGCGCTGACAGTGACGGTGCTAGACACAGAAGCTCGCGTCCCGCTGCTGCCCAGCGTCGCGCTTGGTTGGCAGGCACTGAGCCCCACGCCGGACCGCGATGCGCTGCGAATCCTCGCACGATTCGAAAGCGGCAATCCTCGGCACCCCGCGGTTGATATTCGGGGAGAAGATACTTCCGAATTGCTCCCTTTGCTTCGCGATCGACGAGTCCTGCTTGAGCCAGCTCTGATGCAATTGCGTTTCGCCGACGACGTGTTGAGACCGCGAATCGATCTCGAAATGGTCGGCGGCGACACACTCGTCGCCAAGATGACCTTCGAACGGCCGGGCAATGGCAGGAGGTTCGCGCTCGGCAACGGTGGCTGGTTCGAAGGGGCACCGGGCTGGCACATCGACACCAGCGAAGGAATTGCTCGCCCCATTGACCGCCGGATATCACCCGCTGCACTGCGGAGGTTCTTGCGTGCTCCAACAATTGCCGAATCCGCCAACGAACTAGTGGCTCTTATTACTTCCGAAATTCCTCGAGTCGCTAGCGAGATTGGTGCGGAACTACCGGACCTTTCACAGGTGGCTCAGGTGATTGACATGCAGCCGAAGTTCATCCTTCGGGCAGGAGGCGGGCTCACAGAAGCCAACGCGACCCTCCGAGCGCTCTATGGCGACACGGAAATCGAAGTTCGCGCCGATGGCATTTCGCCACCAGTTCTGGTGTTTCCACCTTCAGAAGGGCAGAAACTTGCGCGCTGCATACGCTGTGACATCGCGGCACAACAAGAGGCGGTCAATCTGCTTATCGATGCTGGCCTCGGGCCAAGCGAGACCGGCGAGTCCTTCGAGGCACAGGGCGAACGCGCCATTCAGTTCTGGTCGGAAGGGATTCCTAAGATCCCAAAGGGCTGGCGACTATATATTCCAGAAGAATTTGTTGGAACCCAGATCCGCAGCCAGGCCGTGCGTATGCAAGCGCGAGTATCGAGCGGTGTTGACTGGTTGGCAGTGAAATTCGTCTGGGACGCGGGGGGCATCGGCGTCGAACGATCCGAGCTGGAAAGATGCTTGCGCGAAGGCAAGAAGTACGTTCGCTTATCCGACAATTCCTACGCGCCTTTCAATGCCGAGCGCGTTCAACAGCTCATCGACCGTGAAGTTGAAGTGCTCGCAGCGTCCGGCAAGACGGGCAAATTGCCGCTCTCACAGGCCGGGCGACTTCAGGAGCTTCTGGACCAGGCTGACGAAAGCGTGGTTTCTGCGGGTGCCAAGCAGTTATTTGCGCGCCTCGCCAGCATCGACAGCATTAAACCAGCAAAGAAGCCGAAGAACCTGAAGGCAACACTTCGGCCTTATCAGGAACAGGGCCTTTCCTGGCTCAGGTTCATTCATGAAATCGGCTCCGGCGGCGTGCTTGCTGACGACATGGGCCTCGGTAAGACGATTGAAACGATTGCACTACTCTTGCTGTTGAAACAGGAGAGCAAGGAAGACCCTCTGTGCGCGTTGATCGTGGCTCCCACGAGCGTGGTTGGCAACTGGCAGCGCGAGATCGAGCGCTTCGCTCCTTCGCTAACCACCGCGCTTTGGCATGGCGCTGGTCGCAAGGAGAACCGCAAGGAGTTGGACGAGGCCAATGTCATTATCACTAGCTATGCATTGCTTCGACGCGACATCGATCTGCTCCGCAATCTGCGACTCGATTACGCGATTCTCGATGAAGCCCAGAACATCAAAAACCCCGCGAGCGCCACGGCGCACGCCGCAAAGGAACTGCCAGCGCTGCGAAGGCTCGCGCTTACTGGCACCCCGATCGAAAATCGCCTCAGTGAGATCTGGAGCATTTTCGAGTTCGTGAGTCCGGGACTACTCGGACCTTTGCCTCGTTTTGAAGAGCGCTTTGGACGACCTATCGACCAGGGTGACGCCAAAGCTGCGGCGCGACTGCGCACGGTCATTCACCCATTCATTCTTCGGCGTACGAAGTCAGAGGTCGTGCAAGATCTGCCACCGAAAATTGAGGTCGACAAGCTCGTTGATCTCGCGCCCGACCAGAAGGCCATCTACCTTCAGGTTCTTCGTGAAGTGCGAGCCCAGGTCATGGGAGAGGTCGACCGCCAAGGCGTCGCTCGCAGCCAATTGCACATCCTTGCTGGACTCACGAAGCTGCGGCAAGCAGCTTGCGATCCTCGCCTCCTCGGACTTCCCCGGGAGTTTGATCACGACGACAGCGGCAAGCTAGCAGCCTTACGGGAACTTCTCGACGAGGTGCAGTCCGGCGGTCATCGCGTCCTCATCTTCAGTCAGTTCGTCACCATGTTGAAATTAGTACGTGATGCCTTGGACGAAGATAAGATCACTTACGAGTACTTGGATGGCAGCACGATCGACCGAACCGCACGTGTCGACCATTTCCAGAATGATCCTGAATGCACCGCATTCTTGATCAGCCTCAAAGCAGGCGGCTCGGGTCTGAATTTGACGGGCGCCGATACGGTCATCCACTTCGATCCATGGTGGAACCCGGCGGTTGAGGACCAAGCTTCTGATCGAGCTCATCGCATCGGCCAAAACAAGGTCGTCACGGTCTATCGACTGGTTGCCGCAGGCACCATTGAAGAGAAGATCCTGCAACTCAAACAGAAGAAAAAGGAACTCGTTGCGTCGGTGCTTACCGAAGACGCTGGTGGTGCCAAGCGACTCACGCGAGAGGATGTCGACGACCTCTTCCGGTTGGATTGAAGGGCGATTCGAAGCTTTCTGCTGGCGTTGCGGTCGCCCCTGTGCGGTTAGAGATTGGGCTGAAGGGGCCTGCTAGGTGAACGGACACCCGACGTGCTCCAAACGAGCACTTGGGGCAGCCGTTGATCCAGTTCTTCGGCCCAATATGAGCTTCACGGTCAATGGCCAGCTCAGCAATCGACCAATTGGCCGGAACACATACACACCAGCGGCCTGTCATTTCGGCACGATTAGCTTCACGCGCACATTGGCTAGGCACAGTGTTCAATGCGAGGATTAGTCACTCGAAATGTGGAAGCTGTCGATTGAGGACGACCATGGTGCAACGACCGTCGTCCAGCTTGCGCGTGGTGAATACACCATTGGGCGCGGCGAGGAAAATACGATCCGCCTCACAGAGCGAAACATCTCGCGCCGCCATGCTCGGCTGGTCAAGCACGACGAGATCTGGCTACTGATCGATCTCGGTAGCTACAACGGCTGCTTCGTCAATGGCGTACGCGCGGGTGATAGTCAACCAGTCGGGCCAAAAGATCTGATTCAACTGGGAGACTATCGTCTCGAGTTCATTACCGACGAGGATCTCGCGGTAACGCAAGGTGGCATTCGCCCTGATGCTACGACCTCGATCGTTCCCGGCCCACCTTATGACACAAATCACGATCGCTTAGTGATGGTCGTTGGCCCAACGCCGGGGCGCGAATATTCGCTTTCCGACCAGCAGCAACTCGTGGGGCGCGGCGATGACTGCAGCATCGCGGTGAATCATCCATCCGTGAGTCGCCACCATGCCACGATTCACTTCTTGAAGGATCACCACTACGAGCTAATCGATCAGAAAAGTTCCAACGGGCTGCGCATCAACGGAGTCGAACTCGAGCGGGGTCTGATAGAGTCCCACGATGTCATCGAATTTGGTGACGTCGTTTTGAAGTTCATACCCGCCGGACAGATCTATCGCCCCACACCTGACGAGGTGGAGAAGATCGCGAGGATGCTCGGAGTCAGTGATGACACCGAGACCTTGAGTCACTCCGCAAGACTCAAACTCGCGTGGTCCGGAATGTCTCGCGCCGTTCGAGTTGGTGTATCAATTCTCGGGTTTCTGGTACTCGCAATGTTTGCGGCCGTGGTGGTAACGGGTCGTCCGCTTCGAGCACATCGGAGCCTCAGAGCCAGTCCAACCGCGGTCAACTCAGCTGCAAAGGTACTGCAGACCGCTCAATCAATATCCGCTGCGGGTAGAGTCGAAGAAGCACACGAGCTGCTCAAGCGGGTCCCGGAA
>CAZCNI010000170.1:0-5332 GCA_964499765.1 uncultured Polyangiaceae bacterium | reverse complement strand
GCCCCAATCGCGGCACTTCCAATAGTTGTTTTCGAGTGAAGATGAGGTTCAACCAATGCGACGATTGATGCTCGGAAATGAAGCGATTGCGCGCGGGGCTTGGGAGGCTGGCGTCCGAGTGGCGACAGCCTATCCGGGGACACCGAGCACGGAGATCACCGAGGTGATCGCTCAGTTTCCCGAGATTGACGCAGAGTTCAGCGTCAATGAGAAGGTAGCTTTGGAGATTGGCATCGGCGCTTGTATTGCGGGCGCTCGAAGCTTGGTGTCGATGAAGCACGTGGGACTCAACGTGGCCATGGACCCGCTGCTGTCGATCGCATATCCGGGGGTCAATGCTGGTCTTGTCGTTGTCGTTGCTGACGACCCGGGGCAGCACAGTTCACAAAACGAGCAAGACACCCGATACTTTGGCATCGTCGGTAAACTCCCTGTGCTCGAGCCCGCGGACAGTCAAGAGTGTTTGGACTTCACGGTAAGGGCGTTCGAACTCAGTGAGCAGTTCGACACCGTAGTCATCCTCAGACTAACGACGCGGGTTGCGCACGCGATGAGCCTGGTCGAGACTCATCCTCGCCGTGAAGTGCCGCTGCGCGATCATGACACCCGCGTCGGCAAGTACATCGTTGCGCCCGCATTTGCCAAGAAGCGGCGCATCGTGGCTGAGCAGCGACTGGCGGATCTCGAGCAGTACGCCGAGAGCACCGAACTCAATCGCGTCGAGCGACGCGGATCCAAGCTGGGTATTGTTACCAGCGGAATTGCCTACCAGTACGTGCGAGAGGTGGCGCCCGAAGTCAGTGTCTTCAAGTTGGGCCTCAGCTATCCACTGCCGCGGCGACAGCTGCTCGCGTTTGCGGCCGAGCACGATGAGCTTATGGTGGTCGAAGAGCTTGAGCCAATTTTCGAGCAGAAGCTTCAATCCTATGGCCTTTCCGTAGTCGGCAAGGCGCGCGTGCCCATCATTGGTGAACTCAGCCCGGAGATTGTACGTGAAGCGCTGGCGCGTGAGCCCCTGCCTCGAGTCGACACCAGCGGTCTGTCGGAAATAGCTGTGCGCCCACCCGTGCTTTGCCCAGGCTGTCATCATCGAGGTCCGTTCTCAGTTCTGCGCAAACTCAAGTTGCACGTGTGCGGTGACATCGGCTGTTACACGCTGGCGGCGTTTCCTCCGCTCAATGCCATGGAGACCGCCATCTGCATGGGTGCCAGTGTGGGTATGGCTTTTGGCTTCGAAAAGGCGCGTGGCAAGGAATTCGCAAAGAAGACGGTTGCCGTGATTGGCGACTCGACGTTTTGGCACTCCGGCGTGACGGGTCTCATCGACATTGTCTACGGCCGGGGAGTTTCGACGGTCATCATACTCGACAACGAAACCACGGCCATGACGGGCCACCAGGAGAACCCTTCCACGGGCAATCAATTGCAAGGTGGGCAAGCGACGCGGATCGACTTCGTCGCAGTAGTCAAAGCAATTGGCGTGCGCTCGGTGCGCGAGGTCGATGCGTATGATCTCGAAGCGCTCGAGCAAGCGATTCGCGAGGAGGTTGAACGGCAAGAACCTTCGGTGATTGTCACGCGTCGCGCCTGCGTCCTGCGTTCGGGGGCGCCGGCAAAACTGCCGGCACTTTGCGTGGACTCGGAAGCCTGCAATCGCTGCAAACTGTGCATTCGCTTGGGGTGCCCGGCAATCGAGCTTGGACCAAAGTCAGCTTCGATCGATCTGTCCCTGTGCACTGGATGCGGGATCTGCCAACAGGCATGTAACCAGGACGCAATCGGTCCGCTGTGTTTCCCTAACGGTACGGAGCCTCTCCAATGAACGATGTCGTTCGCAATGTGTTGATTGCTGCGGTTGGTGGGCAAGGCGCCCTGCTGGCGGCCCGAGTGCTTGGCCGCCACGCCCTCGGCCAGGGTCTTGACGTCAAGGTCTCGGAAATTCACGGCATGTCTCAGCGCGGAGGTAGTGTAGTGACCCACGTGCGATTCGGGTGCGAGGTGTTTTCGCCCGTAATCGAGAAGGGAGCCGCAGACACCATTCTAGCTTTCGAGCTGCTCGAGGCGCTGCGTTACGCCGACTATTTGCGTCCAGGCGGCACTATTGTCGTCAACTTGCAGCAGATTGCCCCGCTGCCGGTTTTGATTGGCGCGGCAAGTTACCCGGCAAATATCGATGCCGAGTTCGCTGCCCTTGCCGCCGAGACTATTAAGGTCAACGCTCGTGAACTGGCGGAGCGCGCCGGCAATGAGAAGGCCGTCAACACGGTTCTGCTTGGTGTTTACGCGGGGCAACGCAAAGACGACCGGACAAGCTGGCAGGGTGCACTGCAGGCTTGCGTGCCACAAAAACACCTAAAAACGAATCTAGCGGCATTTGATTTGGGATATGCTGCAGCTTCACTGAATCGCCCGGTTACGGATTGAGGGCCATGATGATCTGGAATGAGCGCCAAGAACGCATGAGTGCCGATGAGCGGCACCAACTGCAAAGTGATCGACTGCGTGCACAGGTGAAGCACGTTTACGATCGTGTGCTTCCGTATCGAGCCAAAATGAGCGCGCTCGGTGTGGAGCCGGGTGACATCCGCACCATCGACGATCTGCCCCGATTGCCATTTACGACCAAAGATGATCTGCGTGACAATTATCCGTTTGGCCTGTTCGCGGTGCCGCGGAGTGAGATCGTGCGGGTGCATGCTTCGTCGGGTACGACGGGGCGCGCGACGGTTGTCGGCTACACGCGTGCGGACATCGAGCTCTGGTCGGAAGTGATGGCGCGCTGCCTAACCGGAGCCGGGGTATCAACCGCGGATACCATACAGGTAGCTTACGGCTATGGGCTATTTACAGGTGGACTTGGCCTGCACTATGGTGCTGAACATTTGGGTGCAACCGTGGTGCCGATCTCGGGTGGCAACACGCGCCGCCAGATTCAACTGATGCGCGACTTCGAAACGACCGTGCTCGCGTGCACGCCGTCGTATGCGCTTCACTTGGCAGACGCGCTTCGCGAAGCGGGTTTGAGCAAGGCCGATATCAAGCTGCGGGTTGGGATCTTTGGTGCTGAGCCTTGGACCGAAGGTATGCGCCAGAAGATCGAGAGCGAACTCGGGATCATGGCGCTCGACATCTATGGCCTCAGTGAGATCGTCGGTCCCGGCGTTGCGTGTGAATGCACTGAGCGCCAGGGGCTGCACGTGCACGACGACCACTTTTACCCAGAAGTCATCGACCCTGAAACGGGCAGCAGCATGCAATCCGTGGGTCGCGGCGAGCTGGTTTTCACCACCCTCACCAAGGTGGGCTTGCCGTTGCTGCGGTATCGCACCCGTGACCTGACCGAGCTCGACGCCGCGCCTTGCGCCTGCGGTCGCACGACGGTGCGTATGCGTAAGTGCTTGGCGCGTAGCGACGATATGTTGATCATCCGCGGTGTCAACCTGTTCCCTTCGCAGATCGAAGCCGTCATGTTGGAGATCCCGGGCCTGGCTCCGCACTACCGGCTTATCATTGACCGCATCAGTAATCTGGACCGGCTGACGCTCGAAGTGGAAGCCGACGAACAGGTGTTCTCCGACAGCATCGGTCAACTCGAGAGCTTCACGATCCGCATTCGGCGCGCGCTCGAAAGCGCGATTGGTCTTAGCATCGAAGTCAAGTTGGTCGAGCCAAGAAGCATTGAGCGCAGCGAAGGCAAAGCCAAACGTGTTATCGACAAGCGACACCTGCAGTAGGGGCGGTTACCATGATCATCAAGCAATTGTCCGTATTTCTCGAGAACCGGTCGGGGCGGCTCACTGAAGTGACCGGCGCTCTAGCTGAGAGCCACATCAACATTGCTGCTCAGTGTGTGGCTGAAGCTTCGGATTTCGGTATCCTGCGTATGATCGTCTCGGATCCAACGCTGGCGCGGTCGGTGCTGCGAGACAAGGGGTTTGCTGTACACCTAACTGATGTGCTTTGCCTGACGACTCCCAATGTTCCTGGTGCACTGCACAATGCGCTGCAAGTGCTCTCCAAGGCGGGCCTGAGCATCGACTACATGTACGCATTTGCGATCCAAGATCATGCGTTCGTGGCGCTGCGCCCTAATGACCTCGAGAAATCGATCCAAGTCCTGCTGGCGCACGACCAGACGCTGCTGCAGGCGGCGGATATTGGATCGGGTTGAGTCGGGGCTGGAGCGTCAAGACGCGGACCCTCATCGTTTACACGCAAATCCAAACCGTGCCGATGACAATGCTCAGAGCAGTGGTACAAGTACAATGGCTTGCGCCAAACGCGCATTTTAGGCCCAACACTCCACAGCTGTCGTTGGTTGACGGTGCCGTCGATGGACAATCGACCGAGTTGCTCGTTTCACCCGTCGGCGCGTTTACCGAGGTGAGTCCACCGGACGCGCCGCCACCCATTGCAACGACGCCGCCTGTTGCAACGAAACCGCCTGTTGCAACGAAACCGCCCGTTGTGACGACCCCACCCGTTGCAGCAAAGCCCCCGGTCGCGACGCGCCCGCCCGTTGTGACAAGCCCGCCTGTTCTAACGTGGCCGCCGGTGGGACCTACCCCACCAGTTGCGATGAAAGCCCCTGGGAACAGATCTTGGACTATGGGATTGATCGAGGTACGCCATACATCGTCATGGAGTTACTCGAAGGCGAAAGCCTTGCGCAGTGTCTGACCCGCCTAGGGCGACTCACGGCGCGTGACACGGCCCACGTGCTCTCGCAGGTGGCTCAGGGCCTCACCCGTGCACATGGTAAGGGCATTGTGCATCGCGACTTGAAACCGGAGAACAATATTCATTGTTTGTGATGGCAACGATGAGACCGCAAAACTGCTCGACTTTGGTGTTGCTAAGCGAGTCGAACGCTATTCGTTGGACGATAGGTCCAACACCAATTCGGGTACTCTGCTCGGTACCCCATTTTACATGAGTCCAGAACAGGCAATGGGTCACACAAACATCGACCATCGTACCGACATCTGGTCGCTCGGTATTATCGCGTTCGAATGTATTGTCGGAGCACGTCCGTTTCAACGGGACACGCTCACTGCGTTGCTCATCGCCATTTGCCAAGAATCGCCTCCGGTTCCTTCCCCTATTGCCAGCGTGCCACCCGGTTTTGATGCATGGTTTGCCCGAGCAGTGGCGCGCGATGTTGCTGACCGGTTTGAGTCAATCGCACAGGCGGCAACCAAGCTCGTGTCTCTCTGTGAACAGACGGAGAATTCAATTCCAGAGATTCCGAACAGAGCGGCCAGGCAGCTCTCGGCGCATGATCGAACCTTGCGTGACCAAAGCCTTGCACGGGTACGCCAAGCTACCGAAC
>CAZCNI010000169.1:0-5375 GCA_964499765.1 uncultured Polyangiaceae bacterium | reverse complement strand
GAGTCTCGCAGTGAGGTTCGCGTTTCCCACAGGCCCCAAGCGACATAGACGGTACAAACGCCAACCCCCAACGCCAGTCTGCGACCGTGCCAAGCGGAAAGCTTGTGCCACGCCAGCAACGCTATACCAAGAATGAGCGCCACATTCATGACTAGTGGAGCTGCAGCTCGACCACGCATAGGTATCAACTTTGCCCAGACTACCGTGTTCTTGTCAACACGACCGACAAGCTCACGAAAACTGAACGCAGACGGCGACCAGTCACACTCCACCCACCCCACACACCACACTCCACCCATCCCGCACCGCGCACCACTCGCCCACGACCCTCTGCCCCTGCACCCTGCACGCTGCTCACAGCCGCGCCTTAGCGTGCTCGCGCCGCGCCAACATCAAGACGCGTCAGTTACTCCCCCGCGCGTCAGGCTGTGCCAGCTCAGGGCGTCTTGGCAAACGGCAGGATCGACTTGAGATCTTCGTCGTTGAATCGCAGTTGCAGGCCGATGAAGTAATCGCGGCGGTCGCGACTGAGTATGTCGTCAACACCACCGAGGAACCAAAGGCGCGACATAAAGTTGTAGTTGAGTGACAGGCGCCAACGCGGAAGCACCGTCTCACCAAACCCAAACAGATCCTGTTGCAGTTCGAAGCGGTCATTGAACATCAACGTGTCGAGCCCGACTCCACCCGTTGACTCTTTGATACCAAACCGACCAACGAAGGGCCCGACACGCTGAGCGATTTGCAGCGAGAAGCGGAACGCGTTGGTGGTTACGGTTTTATTCTCGAAATAGGTCGGGGGCTCATTGGGGTTGGTGGTATTGACCACCGTCTGTTCGTAGTGGGTGTACCCTTTCGGATCGCTGATGATCTCAATCGCGTAATATTTGTCCTCGCGGGGCTGCAGTCGAATCTGCACGTAGCTCTTAACCGTACTGGCCAAGAACTGGTAGTCCTCGCGTAGCTGCACGATGGTCTGCAGACGCCCGAGGCTGCCCACGAAATCACCAACGGTCTCAGTGACGCCCTCGACCTCGTTGATGAGCTTTTCGTCTTTCGACAGCCGCCCGAGTGTACCCTCCCCCTTTTCGAGCCGGCTGGTGACGGTATCGAGATTCGCCATCGTATTATCGAGACTGGTGCTGGCTCGATTGATCTTGTCGAGGATCTCGCGCACGTCGCCCGTTTTCTCGGGCTTGCCCTCCTCGGGCCGCGCCATCATGTCGCGCGCGTCTTTGGTTGCGCTCTGCACGTTCTCCAAGATGCGATCGACCTGCGGCTCGCTCTTGGCAGCCACCGCATCTACACGCAGCAGAATGTCGTGAATTGTCTCGCGGTTCTCGCGCACTGTCTCATTCAACGCCTTGGTCACTTCGGCTAGGTTTTTTAGCGTTTCTCGCATATTTTCTTGGCCTTCATGGGTCCCCACGGACGCAGCCAAAGAATGCGAGACCTTCTCCACGTCTTCGGAAATATCGGACAGCCGCTTCATGAGGTTGTCCGTCGTTACCCCTTCGATTACGTGGGGGATCTGATCACCATCCTGCAGTTGCGGGGTCCCGTCCGTACCTGGTGAGATCGCCAAGAAGTACTCGCCGAGTAGACTCGAGCTCACCTTGGCGACGGCGGCATCCGCGTGCAGCGGAACGGCCTTGTCCATCCGGACATCGATTCGCGCCTTTCCTTGCTCGAGGCGAATGCCCTCGATGGTGCCAACAGGAATGCCTGCCACGCGCACTTGCGAGTGCTTGGCAATGCCGACTCCGTCCGTGAACAGCGCATACACGACGTAGCCAGAACTGGAACCCGGTCGCTTCTCGATAAATCGATAGACGCCCGCTGCCGCAAGGCCCGTGGCGGCGGTAAAGAGGGTGACCTTAATGATTGCGGTGGTGCGGCCCATGCTCGGCGCGGAGGCGAGAGTACCAGCGACGATGGCATTGGGCGAACTTCCACCTAATCAAGGTCGCAAGGTCGCAAGGTCGCAAGGTCGCAAGGTCGCAAGGTCGCAAGGTCGTGAGGTCGCCCCGAAAGTAGGACAAGTCGGCCGCGAGCGTTTACGATTGGAGCTCTGAAGCAACCAATTCCCAGAAATCAGGCCGGTTGCGTGGTCTCACTGGAACCCAGCAGCGCCATTCAGTGGCGATTGGGCTGCGCATTGATCGGGGTGCAGCTCAGCTTCGCGAGTCTCGGTTGTGAGCCCGGTCACCACTTGGCACCGGTTTGGGCAATTGATTCGAGCTCGCCGGCTAAAAGTTCGGACCGCACTTTTCGCGGGCGCAAGACATCCTGGGAAGCAGCAACCTGGTCGCCCCAAGCCGTGACTGAACCGACACAATGGCCCGCGCTGGAGGAGAAATGCGGTCGAACCGAGGCGGCACTGGCCAAGGTTGCACGCCAAGTGCTCGCGGAACCTGGTTTCGGCCTCGACATCAATGACGTAGACCGAGTTGGCTTTGCGCTGCGCGCCGCTGGTGCGCCCTACGTTTGGCCGCGAGCCTGGTCGTTGGTCGTACCAAACGCGGCCGACGTGCAAACGCTAGTAGCCCAGCGCTTCAATGCGTGGATGGGCACGTTCAACGATGGGGGAGAACGGCGCTGCGGCTTTGCGATCTCGTCCACCGCGGAAGCATCAAAGCTTGCCGTGCTCGCAGTGGATGTGCTCGCAGATATGGTTCAACCGCTGCCCACACGAGCGCGCACGGGACAGTGGATGGAGCTACGGTTACGACTCCTGGCGCCTGCTACGGATGCCAAAGTTCTGCTCCAAGGCCCCACTGGTGAGCCTGTTTTCGTGCCCGCAACGCTGAACGAGGGCGAGGTCCGTTCGCGATTTCCGCTGGCAAGCCCGGGGCAATGGCTCGTTCAGGTAATGGCGACCATGCAAACTGGTCCGCGCCCAGTGGCCGAAGCCAACATATTCGTCGACCAATCGCCGCCCGATCAGCCATCGTCAACGCCGGTTCCGGGTGAGTCCGCCAAAGGCCTTGGGTCCGATCCCGGGAACGCGCTGCTTCTGATGCTGAATCAGGCCAGAATCGAAGAAGGCCGGAGGCCGCTCTTGCGCAGCCGACAGCTTGATGAACTAGCGATCGAGCACACCCGGGCCATGCTCCAAGCGGGGCATATCGGCCACGATTTGGGCGATGGCTCACCCAAGCAGCGCATGGAGTCTGCGGGGATTTTCGCGTCGCTTGCCGGCGAGAACGTGGTTCACGCGGCAGACACCCAGCGGGCCCATCGGGCGCTTTGGGCCAGTCCATCCCATAGGAGCAACATACTTCACCGTGGCTTCAGAAATGTAGGAATAGGCGCTCTCGTCGGGCCGGATCGCACGGTTTGGGCATGCGAATTGTTCGCCGCTCTCGACTGAAGGCATGCCATCGCGATAGGTTCTCGGCTAAGGAGTCCTTGGCGGGCTCCGCCGCAAGCTCGGAATTGCCCAGACGAAACTGGAGGGCTCATGCTCAGACTGAAGAGCACGTATTGGTTAGTACTGCTGACATTGATGATGGGATTGTTCGCGCGCCCCGCGCGTGCGCAACAGCCTCTGTTCTATTTGGATCGACTGCAAATATCCGGCGCACCGGATGACGGGTTCGCGGTGTTCCGCCCCAAGATGCATGATGAGACGCGCTACTACGCGATGGCCGCGCTTGGCTTTACGTACAACCCACTTCGCGCAGAGACCGTAGCGAATTCCGATACGGCATCACAGATTCAGGATCCGGTTAAGTCACAGCTCATCACGTACGTCGTACTGGGAACTGAGATCGCCAATCGGATTGGCCTCAATATGTCAGTGCCCGTGCTGACTTATGCCTCGTACGGCGACAACCCGACGCAGTATCAAGTCATCGAAAACGCAGACAGGAAGTTGGCGCTGCACGATATTCGTTTCGATCTTAGACTTCGCGCCTATGAGTCCGACAACCGCCAGTTGCGGCTCGGCCTGGCAGGTGCCGTATTTGCCGGAACCGGCAACAGTGCCGGCGCGTTTACGGGCGATTCAACAGGTAGCGCCTGGCTCTTTGGAATGGGTGAACTCAACTTTGATAAGTTCTTCATCGCAGCTAACTTTGGGCCCCACTTCAAACCCCAGGGCGGCATCAACGGCGCCAACGGCGTGCTCGCCGTAGGTAGCGAAGCGCGCTGGACCCTGGGTGTCTATGTGCCCCTGCGCGATGATCGAATTCGAGTTGGTCTCGAATTGTTTGGAACCACCGGGTTGCAGAAGATCAACAACAACATCTCCGCCGGAGAGCAAAACACGGTTTTTGGCGCGCGTAATACCGCGACGGAATGGCTCGCCCAAGGACGCTTCTTGCTCGACAAGAAGGGCCACTGGCAGACCATGGCGGGCCTTGGCACGCGCATCACCGGCGGCTATGGCGCGCCGGACGTTCGCATGCTGCTCTCGCTTGGCTACTGGTTCACGCTGTCGGACAAGATCCCAAGAAGCGGCGGACCGAAATATGAGATCGACAATGTCGACAGCAAAGTCTCTGACCGCGATGGCGACGGCTTCCCCGATGACATCGACAAGTGTCCTGACCTCAAGGAAGACGGCAAACCGCCGCATCCCTCTGATGGCTGCCCAGCAGACGCCGATCGCGACGGTGACGGCATACCAGACTCCGAGGATGCTTGCCCCGACGTGCCTGAAGACAAGGATGGCATTCAAGATCAGGACGGTTGTCCCGAAACAGATGCGGACAACGACGGCGTGCCTGACGGTGAGGATCGTTGCCCGACCACGCCGGGCAAGGCATCGAAGATCGCAGAAAAGAACGGTTGTCCAGCGCTCATTTCGTTCAATGACGATGGCGAGATCAAGCTCCTGGAGCCGATTCAGTTCGACACCGGCAAAGCTACCATCAAAGCCGTCAGCTTCCCGATTCTCGACGAGGTGACGGCTCTGATGAGTTCGCGCAAAGACCTCCGAGTCGGCGTATACGGACATACCGACAGTGTTGGCGCTGACGCGATGAACCTTCAGCTCAGCAAGGACCGCGCCGCCGCTTGCGTGAGGTACTTGGTGGGCAAGGGCATCTCAGCCAGTCGTCTACAATCCGAAGGCTTTGGCGAAACCAAGCCGATTGCAACCAACGAGACGCCTGAAGGTCGCGCCAAGAATCGACGCACGGAGTTCAAGGTACTGCAGTAACCATGCGCGCCGCGGCGTCGATCGCGCCGCTCCGTTGATCGCGCCGCGCCGTCGATCGCGCCGCGCCGTCGATCGCGCCGCGCCGTTGATCGCGCCGCGCCGTTGATCGCGCCGCGTTGGGTTGCGTAGGGGCGGGTCTAAGACCCGCCCCTACGTGTATTTGGGTCGCGGCGTTGATCGCGCGTTGGGTTGCGTGTATTTGGGTCGC
>CAZCNI010000168.1:0-5403 GCA_964499765.1 uncultured Polyangiaceae bacterium | reverse complement strand
GCCGAACAACTTCTCAGCATCACGTTCGAAAGTCTCGGTGTTGAGTCGGAATGTCATTGCTTCGAGGACGCGGGATTCGATGGCGTTCACGGTGCTAGGAAAACCGATATGCGTCACCAGCCCAGCACCGGCGCGTAGCGCGCCCTGTGCCGCAAGCAGAGCCGCACCCGTGGTGCCCGGACTTCCAGCGACGATTGCAACGCGTCCAGCCTCTCCTTTGTGCAAGTTTGGAGCGCGCCGAGGCAGCCAAGCGGAAACATCGTGCGTATCCACACGATCGGCTGTCTTTCCCACCCGCTTCCAGGAGTCTTCAGGCACGCCCAGCGAAGCGGTCACCAATTCTCCAACGCATTGACTGGCCGTTGCGGAAAAGAGCCCCGGTTTCGGATACGCGAAGGTGACGGTCAAGTTCGCGTGAATGACCGTTCCGAGCGGCATCCCCGTGTTGCAGTCGAGCCCACTCGGAATATCGAGGGCGCAACAAGGCAAGCCGCGCTGATTGATGACATCGACTGCCTCCGCATAGAAACCACTTACCGGCTTGGACAGGCCGGTTCCAAACAATGCGTCGACGACGCATCGACTCTCGCCGAGGGCGCGTTGTAGCAGCGTGAGGCTAGCGTGGTCCGAAACCCAGTAGACATATCCACCTGTGCCCAGCCACGCGCCCATCATGACCGAAGCATCTGGAGCGAGCTTCTCGGGTTGCCCCAGAGCAACTAGCCGCACATGGCACCCCGCAGCCGCCAGGTGACGCGCTACGACGAAACCATCACCGCCATTATTTCCCGTGCCGCACACAACAAGAGTGGCGACCGTTTGCTTAGGCCAACGTTCGAGTATCGCATGGGCAGCACCCCGACCCGCATTTTCCATCAGCACCAGGCCAGGCACCCTTGCTCGCATGATGAGGTGCTGATCGAGCTCCTGAATCTGCCGGCGCGAAAGGACTGGCTGCATGACTTTGAGAACCTCAGTATTTATCGCCCCGCGCCGCAATGCCACGACTGACGCAATCACGATAGGCTTGTACCGCACCGACAATGCCAAGGCGCAATGCGTCAGCGATGATCGCATGCCCAATGTTCAGCTCCTGAATTTGGGCAATCTGGACCACAGGCTCGAGATTGACGAGGTTGAGGCCATGCCCGGCTGCCACTTCCAGGCTTAGCGCCGAAGCGTGGCGCGCAGCCGCGGTCAGGCGGTCCAGTTGAGCGAGCGCGGAGGTCCCCGCGCTATGGCAGTATTCCCCAGTGTGAAACTCGACCTGCTCAGCTCCTAGCTCGATGCTCTGAGTCACCTGTGCGAGATCCGCAGCAATGAACAGACTCAGTTTGATCTGCTCGCGCTTGCACATCGCAGCAACGGCCTCGATCGCGGTCGCGCTCGCGAACACGTCGAGGCCGCCCTCGGTGGTTCTCTCTTCTCTGCGCTCTGGTACCAGCGTGATGACATCAGGATGAATCCGTGCTGCAATGCCTATCATCTCGGACGTTGCAGCCATCTCCAAGTTGAGCAACGACGTGACAGCCGCGCGCAGCGCTTCGATGTCGGTATCGCGCATGTGGCGTCGGTCTTCGCGCAAGTGGGCGGTGATCCCATCGGCTCCCGCCCGCTCGCACATCAGCGCAATCTCGACTGGGTTTGGATAGTCAGTACCTCGCGCATTGCGCAAGGTTGCAACGTGATCGACATTAACATGCAAGCGCATGAGCCTTCTCTCCTAGTCTGAATCGCCGAAGTCCCAATCGTCACCGAACATGGTTGACTTCGGCGTGGGCAGCGGAACCCCGCCCGGTCCGTCTCGACGCACCGCAATGTTAGTTCGCGTCAAAGTATCGTGGTTCTCACGTGCCACGACCGTGATGAGGTTGATTCCAGGGTTTAGCTCCGCGTCGATGTCGAATTCAAGCCGCTTGGCGTCCGTCGCATTGCGGTTCGACTGATAGAAGACTTTGCGCGTCCCCACGAACACGAACACGTCGAGTACCCGATCTGAGTCCGAGGCAACCCCCTTGACATGGACCTTGTCCGAGGTCGTGGCGTACTGAGTTGGGGTGATCTCGAGCAACGGAGGAGAATGTCTGAGCGCGGACTTGAATTTGACCACCGCTGGCCGATTTGCGGCAGGCGTTAGCGCTGCCGAAGGAACCCAGGCAAAACGCTCAGCTGCGACCCGTACCTGAGTGAAGTTGTGGGCCTGACCAAGACGCTCAACCACTGCGCCTCGCTCGAAGTCACCGATGTACGAGGAATCCGCCGAGGGCTGTGAATAAGCCTTAGTGCCGTCAGCAGCCACCATGCGACCTGACGCAGGTTCCACTTTAGTCCCGGAAGTGACGACTGGGATCACCAGCTTTGCGTTCGACGCAACCCGCAAGTCGCGATCCGCAATACTGAGGTCAAGCTTAATTGTATCGTCTTCCAGCGCTTCTAGCACATCAAACGTGAGCGCCACCTGGCGCTCATCACCGGGATTCATATTGGAGATGTCGAATCTACCCGCTTGAAGCAGGAGGCCATCACCCGTTAGGTTGCGCAGTAATGCTTGGGTTTCGTGTGAGCTTCCCGTGCCTACGTTTTTAACGTTCAGATACACGGTGACCCCTTCCCCGCGGTGCAACTGGCCATCGCCGTTGCCCGGCCGGTTATCGGCAATTTGGTAACTGTAAGCAAACACGGGCCGCTTCAGAGCCAGCGTCGTTGGGCGAAATTCCGCGCTCGCTGGGGCTTCGCTGCCTTCGGCAAAGAACTGGATCTTCACGACGTCCTGCCGAGTGACCGCGTCCAGAGGGATCACGCAATTGCGCTTCGCATTTTCGGGCAACGGCTTGGTGGTTGCGGACTTGCGCCCCTCCACCTGGCACCACCCAAGGGGCACGTGAACCGTGCGACTTTTACCGGGTTCGATGCGACCAAAAACGAGTTCCTTCTCGTCAAAGTAGCCGCTGTCGCTCTTGGTCATGCCGCGGAGTCGATAGACAGGACTCGTGGAGTGATTCTCCACTTCGACATCTAGGGACATGGCCTCCCCCGCCGGCACGGTATCGTCCTTTCGGTCCGTCTTCACGTGCACGGTGAAGTCGTGCGTATTGGGCCCGTTCTTGAATTCAGGAGGCGGCGGTGAGAAGTCGATACCCCATTTGTTCAACTCGCCACTGATGGTGGCCATTTGCTGCTGTTGCTTCTTCTCCAGGAAGTGCTTGACCGAACGCAGCTGGTCAGGCCGCTTGCTACCGGTCACTGCCAGTGACAGTTCTTTTGCGAACTGAACGGGAAAGTCCAGTGAGAACTCGTCATCGATCTCTCCGCCGAGTTCACGCAAGCGCGCCCGTTGCGCTTCCGGCAAATCATAGCGCAAGCTGAACGTTGGACGATCGGTGTTGCGACGCCCCTCGTTGGAGAGGCTCTTGGACAGATCCCGTTCGCGCGTCTGGGTCTCGACACGATAGATATCCATCTCGAGCGCGTCGGCTGTCATTGGGTCGAGCTCGATGTCCGGTGTGACGCCGACACCCTGAATCGAGACGTTGCCCGGTGTCAAATACTGCGCAATCGTGAGCTTTAGTGCCGCGCCGTCGGGGGTAACGCGCGGAAATACCAATTGCACGCTGCCTTTGCCAAATGTGGTTTGGCCAACCACGATGGCACGATCCAGGTTCTTGAGGGCGCCAGCAACGATCTCGCTTGCGCTCGCAGAGCTGCCATTGGCAAGCACGATAATTGGGTAGTCAGGCTCGGTCCCATCGCGCGTGGCTTTCTTCTCTTCGCGCCCCTCGTGTTCGCCGATGGTCGCCACGATAACGCCCTCTTCCAAGAACACATCCGCGACCCGAGCTGCCTGTTCGAGCAGTCCACCCGGATTCCCGCGCAGATCCAAGACCAAGCCGCGCAACTTGGCCGGCTTCGACAGACTCTGCAGTGCGCCCTGCAGTTCCTCAGCGGTCGTGGTCTGGAACTGCTTGATGCGCACGTAACCAATGCCATCGCCGAGCGGACGCGAGTCAGCCGAACGAATGCGAATCTCCTCGCGAACCAGGGTAAATGGTCGCGATCCAGTCCAGCCTTCGGCCCCATCACGGTGGACCCAAACCGTCACGTGCGACCCAGCCTTGCCCCGCAACCGATTCACAGCGTCGTCGAGCGGCATATTGAGCGTGGACTCGTTATTGATCTTCATGATGCGATCGTAGCGCTTGAGTCCAGCTCGCCCCGCCGGCGTGTCCGGCATTGGACGCATGATGGTCAGCTGCTGATCGCGGATCGAAATCACGATGCCGAGCCCGCCAAAATGGCCAGAGGTCGACATATTCATTTCTCGATAAGCTTCTGGGCTCATGAACACGCTGTGCGGGTCGAGCGTCCGCAGAATGCCGTTGCAGGCAGCGTATTCGACTTCACGCAGGTCCAGCTCGGGGTCCTTCTTGAGGTGTTCATTGAGAAACACGAAAACCTCGCGCAGACGCGCCGCCACATCCCAAATCGCCTGCACGTTGTCGACCCGAAACTCTTTGGACTCGGTTTCGATCTGTACCCGTACGGTTGGCGACTTTTCCGTGTAGCGGACAATGACTTGCGCGACATCTTTCTGAACTTCATTGAGCGCACTCAAGAACATCTGTCGCGGTTTGATGCGAGGTGGGTCCACGTACTTGCTGCGAATCGTGGACAACGTCTCGTGCACCGCAACCAATTGGGTCAGATCATAGGGAGCGCTGCTCTTGCCCGACGACGTCACGGCGTGGGCAATTTCAAGACCGCGCCAGAGACCTCCCGTACCGCGCCAGAGTGTGAAGAAGGAGGCGAGCCCGAAAACACCGAGTACGCCAGTAACCCTTAACGCTCGTTCGAAGGTACGCATCTTGCGGGCGCAAGTATAAGCAGCTGCACCAATTTGCGCGAGTTCTCCCCGATTTTTTCCTCGGTACAGCAGACCTGTGGCAAGCGCCCGTGCGCTCACGAGCCGCATAATCGGCCATTTCACGACCACGTGTTCGTTGGTCACCGGCCTGTCGCCAGGTCTTCACCGGCTATTACTTGGGCGCGGCGGTAGGCGCGCTCTTCGCGTCACCCTGCTCAATCGAATAGCGCACCAGGGCCCGTAGCGACTTATTGCGCTCGACGTTACCAAGCAGGACCTTGAGGTCCTCGTAGACGGAAGGATCCGTCAGCAGCGCGCCCAGTGTGCCCTTTCCGGCGCGCACGTCCGCAAGAATGTTGTGAGCGTCAGTCAGGATCTGGCTCAACTGAGCCGTTGTGTGGTCAGGCGTGCCGTCACCATAAAGCAGTGAATGCGCCATACCCTGGCCCTCACGCACACCGCGGAGCGTTGTCGATACCTCTTCTGCTGCGTGCCCAATCTGTTGCACGCTCTTGGCCGAATCTTCTGAATAAAGCAGCTCG